>PFCS01000013.1:816-14206 GCA_002772895.1 Parcubacteria group bacterium CG10_big_fil_rev_8_21_14_0_10_36_14
ACGGGGATGGGAATGGTTTGTCTTTTTTCCGCCCCATCCCCGTCAAGAAAAATCACAGATACAAAAAAATACGTTAATTAACGTATTTTTTCAGTTAGCCAACCCAGTGGCACTTCGGACGGAGATGGGTCTCTCGAAACACGCACTAGGTTGGCTCCGGGGGCGGGATTCGAACCCGCGACCAATTGATTAACAGTCAACTGCGCTACCGCTGCGCTACCCCGGAATATTGAATAACTATAAACTATTTTATATTATTTTTCAAAAATTGTCAACTGCATATTTTTACATTAAATTCCGAGGTGCAGTCTAAAACAATGGGAATAGTAAGACCCCCTCCTAACCTCCCCCCGAGTACGGAGGGAGGAAAAATGCCCCCGCCGTTTACGCCTAGTAATAATTATGCTAAGCTTGGGTTTAGAACATTTACAAGGAGAACTTCTGATGCCAAAAAATAAAAAAATCGGGCTTATTCTGCCTGGGGGCGGATTTCATGGTCCATTTCAGGCTGGAGTGTTAAAATTTTTTGAAGAAAGAGGTATCAGATTTGATTATATCGTTGCTTCTTCCATCGGCACAATCAATGCTTCTATTTTAGGAGCAAAAGATGGAGACGCGGAAAAACTCTGCAAATTTTGGGAAAACGTCAAACCACATCATTTTTTTTATCTTGCTTGGAAAGAATGGTTAAAAACCGGCCATATTAATTCTATTTTTTCACCAAAAAAACTTGAGGAACAAATTCTCAAAATTGCTGACATTTACAACCAGCGCGAAAATATGGATATAGAGCTTTCTCTTTTAAATTTGGATACAGGGCGAGTTGAATATGTATCAAGCCACGACCCGGATTTCAAAAATGCTCTTTGGGCAAGCACTGCCATCGCGCCTTTTTATCCGGCAATGTTTTTGGAAAGCCGGGGAAGCCAATATATTGATGGTGGTTTAGGAAGAAACTTTATGATTCAGAGATGTTTTGAGAAGGGCTGTGACTCTGTTGTCCTCATTAACTTGATTGAAACACAAAAGACTCGAGCAAAACCGCAAAAAGAATTTGGCAAACGAAGAAGTCTGGAAGCTGTTTTTTGGCGGACGGCAACGCTTGTCATTAAACGAGTTTTTGCCGATAGCGCCGGACAGGACAAATATGATAATGAAAAAGTACTAAAAATATTTTCGCCAAAAGGAACTTATTTTTCTATTCTTCTTCCGTCTAATCGATGGTTTCGACAAATGATTGAAACCGGCTATGAGGAGGCGGAAAGAGTATTCAATGCCTCAATGCTTTTGGTAGGAAAATAAACAAATTATGAACATACAATAGGTATGTTCATTTTTATATTTTAAAAATTATTCTTCCATTTTTGTAGCCTTGCCATAATAATATGTAAGAGATAAGCTATAAAAGCGTCATATATACAAGTACTGGCTAAAAATTTGATAAATTTTGGTATTTTTAGCTATTTTTATAATTTAATCAATAAGATAATCCCGAATTATATTCAGGGCACTCACTAAAAATATATGTTGAAAAAAACATTAAAACTAATATGGAGGAAAAAAATCTTATCAGGCATCTGTCTGGTTGCTATAGCCGGAACAAGCTATTTTGGTTATGAAAAATTAGGCAATCAAGCAGAAACGAAATATATAACTTCGGCCGTAGAAAAAGGAATGATTATACAATCCGTTTCTGGCTCCGGTAAAGTAAGCTCACTAAATCAAATCGATATTAAACCAAAAGCTTCTGGCGATATTACAGGTGTTTATGTAAAAGAAGGGCAGGAAGTAAAAAAAGGAACTCTTCTTTTTAGTATAAGCTCTACTGACGCGCAAAAATCCGTAACTGATGCAGAAATATCTTTGGATAGTGCAAAAATAGATCTCGAAGAAATTCTTGAACCAGTAGACCAGCTAACCCTTATGCAAGCACAGAACGCATACGATCAAGCAGTATCTTCGGAAAAAAAAGCCATAGAAGATCTTTCCAGCTCCTATGAAGATGGACTCAGCTCTTTAACGAGCATCTTCTTTGATCTTCCTGAAATTATGACAGATCTTTATGACGTTCTTTTTGGTTATGATTTTGGAACATCGCAATGGAATATTGATTGGTATTCGGATACAACGCAAAATTATGGAGGTGAAGTTTTGAAATATAAACAATTAGCAGAAAATAATTATAAAATAGCAAAAAATAGCTATGATAAAAATTTTGATAATTATAAAAACATCAGTGGCTATTCTGAAACCGTGAAAATTGATGCTCTAACTGACGAAACCCATGCTACAATAAAAAATATCTCGGAAACAATAAAAAGTATGACAAATCTTGTTAATTTTACAAAAGACATACTTGAACAAAACGGGGCAACAATCCCTTCCGCTCTATTGTCACAACAAAAAACTTTGCAAGACTATACATTGTCAGTGAATAAAATACTTGGCACGCCCACCTCTATAAAACGAACTATTCAAAATGCAAAAGACGCAATCCCTAAAGCAAAAATAACACTTATGGAAAAAGAAAAAGCGTTAGAAGATGTAAAGAACGGGGCTGATAATATTACTATCAGATTAAAAACTTTGGCAGTACAACAAAAAGAAAACGCGTTGCTTTCTGCAAAGCAAAACTTAGCAGAATACTATCCACGCGCGCCTTTTGATGGAATAATTGCAGACTTAAGTGTAGAAAAAAATAATTCCTTTTCATCCGGAAATGCAGGCGCAACCATTACAACGAAACAAAAAATAGCCGAAATCAGCTTAAACGAAATTGATGTAACAGACATTAAAGTAGGACAAAAAGCAACTTTAACTTTTGACGCTGTTGAAGGATTGTCAATCACAGGAGAAGTTGTAGATGTAGACTCTATTGGCACCATTTCTCAAAACATTGTCAGCTATGCGGTACAAATCGCTTTTGATATAGATGACGACAGAATAAAACCAGGAATGAGCGTTAGTGTATCCATTATAACTAATTCTAAACAAAATATTTTAACCGTTCCTCTAGGTGCAGTAAAAACTCAAGGACAAACAAGCTATGTAGATATTTTAAAAGATGGGGAACCACAAAAAACTCAAGTTGAAACCGGCATAAGTAATGATACCTTAATTGAAATTACAAGCGGACTAAATGAAGGCGATATGGTAGTAACTCAGACGATATCTACGGGTGGTACAACACCTTCCGCGTCTTCAAATACTGGGAATAAAAATTTTGGCGGTTCCGGATCTTTCAACGCAGGAAGTGGAGCGGTGATGAGAATAATACAGTAATTTTTATGATAAAGTGCGAGAATATAACAAAAGTATATAAAAGGGGTACCTCTGAACTTAAAGTTTTGGATAATGTTTCATTTGAAATAAAAAAAGGTGAGTTTGTTGGAATTGTCGGTCCATCGGGTTCAGGAAAATCAACCTTAATGAATATTCTGGGTGTTTTGGATAGGCCTACTACAGGAAATTATAAATTAAACGATAGGAGTGTTCTGGATTTTTCTGATGACGAATTAGCAGAAATGCGTTCACAAAAAATAGGTTTTGTTTTTCAATCGTTTAACCTGCTTTCAAGGTCAACCGTTCTAAGAAATGTATCTCTTCCTTTAATTTATGATAAAAATACTCTTCCGGAAGAGCGAATAAAAAAAGCTAAGCGAGCGCTCTCTGCCGCAGGACTAGAAGAGGATCGCTGGACGCACTTGTCAAACGAACTTTCCGGTGGACAAATGCAAAGAGTGGCAATCGCTAGAGCCCTTGTTAACGAACCTGATTTAATTCTGGCTGATGAACCAACAGGAAACCTTGATTCAAAAACCGGCGAGATAGTACTAGAAACTTTCAAAAAATTGAATGCGGAAAAAGGGCACACTATAATCTTGATTACTCATGATAAAAATGTTGCCAATTACACTGACAGAACAATAGAAATAAAAGACGGACAAATAATTTCTGATAACTAATTACTATGTTCTTAAAAGATTTATTTCAAGAAACATATTTTTCTCTCTCTTCAAACAAACCAAGATCTGCCCTTACTATTCTGGGTATTGTTATTGGTATTGGCTCAGTTATTGCTATGGTTTCTATCGGAGCAGGCGCAACAAAAAATATAACAGCAAACATAGAATCATTGGGTTCTAACCTCCTTATTGTTATGCCGGGAGTACAAAAAAATAGTGGGTCTGTTGTGCGTGGAGGAATGGGATCGGCTACAACCTTAACATCAGAAGATTCGGTCGCTATTGAAAACCAGATAGCGGGTATAAAGAGTATAGCGCCTACCGTTTCAACCAGGAAACAGGTAAAGACAACAAAAGGCACCAATACGAACACTAGTATTTATGGAATAACTCCGGCTTATGTTGACATAAAAACACTTGCGCTTGAAACAGGCACATTTTTAACCGATTCTCATATTGACAAAATTTCTAAAGTGGCTATTTTAGGTCCTACGGCAAGAGATGATTTATTCGAAGAAGGCATAAATCCAATCGGACAAAAAATTCGGATAGACAGTTTGGAATTTACTGTTATCGGTGTAACTGAAGCTAAGGGCGGAAGCGGCATGGGAAGCGCTGACGATTTGATATATATTCCCCTAAGCACGGCTCAACATTATTTTATGGGTAGTAAGAGTGTAAGCAATATAAATATACAAGCAGAAAAAGAAAATATGATGACATCCATCCAAGAAGATGTTACAAACCTCCTCTTAAAAAGGCATGGAATATCAGATCCTCTAAGCGCTGACTTTTCTATTATGAATCAAACAGATATAATGAATACAATGTCATCTGTTACAGGCACACTAACTATGCTCTTGGGGGCAATTGCTAGCATTTCTCTTTTAGTCGGCGGAATCGGAATTATGAATATGATGCTCACAACCGTAACAGAACGAACGCGAGAAATAGGGCTTCGCAAATCATTAGGCGCAAAAAGAAAAGACATCAGTATGCAATTTTTAAGCGAATCCGTGATGCTAACTTTTATTGGCGGAGCAATAGGAGTTTTGCTTGGCTGGGGTGTATCTCTTTTGATTAATAAATTTGGAGGAATGACAACAGACGTTTCTTTGTGGTCAGTTGCATTAGCTTTTTTTGTGGCAGCGGCAATTGGAATTATTTTTGGCTATTACCCTGCTAGACGCGCAGCCGCGCTAAACCCGATAGAAGCATTGAGATACGAGTAATACTTATCAATTTTAATTATAAATAAATACTGCGTCCTACTTAGCGAGACATATAATTATAAAATATGAAAAAAATATATATCTCTATTTTCGCGCTTTTGATTGCTTTTGTATTGGTGGGTGCCGGGTGCCAAAAAAATACTACCGACGAAATCTCTACCGGACGCGCAGGTAGGGTCGGACAAGCGTCTTTTATGAATAATGATATGTTTGATGACGCAAGTGCTGACGAGCTTATTCTTGGAGAAAAGATATCTGTGATGGGTGCAACAAATAGCGATGGAAGTGTCACGGCGCAAACTATTATTATTGGAGATTTTTCTAAAATGCAGGGAATTGTAAAACCGGAAGGGACACAACAAGACGGGCAATCGCCTGACACAAACATTCCAAATATCGGACAACGCCCAGATGCTTCACAGTTTCAGAATATGACTGATGAAAAAAGACAAAAAATGCGTGACCAAATGACAGCCAGCCGGAAAACAGCTACCGGCGGACAAGGAACGCGTACAGGAAGCATTAACCAATCAACCGGACGAGCAAATGGAGAAATAATAAATATTGACGAGACAACAATCACCGTAAAGCTTGCTGACGGCGGTTCAAGTTTGATATTCTATTCTTCTGAAACTGTTATCAAAAAAATGAAAGATACTCCAGCTACTCCTCAAACCGAAACTCAATCGTAATAATTATATTTAAAAAATAAAATTAAAAAAACTTATCGTTTTATTTAATCTAAAGTAGTAATAAGAAAAATAATAATATGCCTATTATAAAATGGAATCCATTTTGGATGGATGACGAGTTTGAAAATATATTTAATACAAAATTAGCTGCTTTTCCGATTGATGTTTATGAAAAAGATGGGAAAGTAATCGCAGAAGCGCCAATTCCCTGTGTAGACCCAAAAAAAATTGAGGTTGCGATTGAAAACGAAGTTTTAACAATAAAAAGCACGGAAGAGCAAAAAAGCGAAGTGGAAGAAAAAAATTATTTTAGAAAAGAAATTCGCCATGGAAGTTTTTGTAGGAGTGTTCGCCTGCCTGTTCCTGTGCAAGAAGAAAAAGCAGAGGCCAACTTTAAAGACGGGGTTTTGACCATATCAATCCCAAAAGCAAAAGAAGAAAAAAACAAGAAGTCGATAAAAATAAAAGTAGAAGAACGATAATACATAAATAATTTAAGCGCTACTAACGTTATTATAAAAAGAGCCAAGTTGGCTCTTTTAGTTTTGTTTCTCTTTGAACATATGGGCGAATTCTCCTGCTTTGCCTTCACAATTATCACCGGCAACAATAGTCATATCACCGTGCTTACCATCCGGATACTCTTTTAATAAATTATCTACCCTTTGTGAATGTTTAATGCCAACTGCAGTTCCTTTTGCGCAAATCAACCAAAGCTCGCCATTAAAATGCACATATCTTAGAAACCGACAACGCTGAAGTTCTTTATTGCCAACCCCACAACAATCGTGCATATATTCTGGATCAAGCCCTTTTAATTTACGCATGCCCATCTTTTCACCTCCTTCTCTACTTTTAACTTAGCACCTTTTATAAACCTTGGCAATATTTATTTTAAGAAGGATGGATACTCTATTCGCATTGAGCAAGTTTTTTTGGTATAATAAAATTATAACAATTAAAAGAATATTTTATGTGCAGTATGAAGAAATTAAGGCGACTGCTTCTACTCATAGTAACTCTGGGTATTGCCGGATTTGTAGTTGGAAAGAAAAAAGGATACATAAAGGATGTAAAAAAGAAATAATACTAACTTATTCTTGAAATAAAAAAATCCCATATTGCATGGGACTATTTTTGTGCGCTAGAAAGGAAGTGCAAGCCAGTATGGCAAGGTCACCGCCATCAAAGAATCCTTTGCGCCTAAATAAGATATCAGGATGAGCGAAGCGTTGAACAAAGAGTGCAAAATCATTCCTGAGGCAAGAGAACGCCCGTTACGCAAGTAGACATAGGAAAGGACAAATCCTCCAAAACCCTGGAGAAGAATATTGATTGCTCCACCATGAACAACTCCAAAAACCAGAGAGGTAATAATGATAATAGGATAAATCGGCTTGCGTCCCAAACGTTTGATAACCGAAGGTTTCAAAATTTCGTCTTCGTCGCGATTTCTCAACTTCTTGCTAAACCAATACCATCGAAATGCAAGTTCCTCCCAAACAGGAGCAAGAATACAGGCGAAAAAGATATATGCCACCAAACTTCTCGTTAATCCAACTTGGAGCAATGACAGAACGTCTTGTTTTACAACATAATTCCATAGCGTAAAGCTATGCTTGTGCAAAGTTTCTTGACTCAGTAATCTGGTCAAAAACAGAATCATTAAACCGTTATAAATAAGGTCAACGACAAGCGCCGTCAACACAACGGTGGTTTTCTCAATAAAAGTGCGACGCTGTTTCTGCAGAATTGGTGAACCGTCTTCACTTTGTCTGCCAGTCTCTTTCCAATAATAAAAATCAAGAAAAAACAATTTATTACGATTCCAACGTTCTTTTAGGGTACATTTCTGCTTCTCATACTCCATGGCTACCCTCTCCTTTCAAGGTGCTATATTTATAGTATCCTACAAATAAAAATAAGGCAATAGCGCCTTATTTTAGTAAAATATTCCTGAAAAAATGATTAAAAATTCTAGTAATCTCGTAATTTTCTTATATCTCGCTTTTCTTGTATTTTTTCAAGCGCCTTCGCTTCAATCTGACGGATACGCTCACGGGTTACATCAAACTCTCGCCCCACTTCTTCCAAAGTATGAGTAACGCCGTCACCTAAGCCAAAACGCATTTCCAAAATCTTCTGTTCTCTTGGAGTAAGGTCGGAAATTAGATTTCTTACATAATCTTTCAAAAGCTGGCGCGCGGCCGCTTTATCCGGAGAAATATTCTTTACATCTTCAATAAAGTCTTCAAGCTTGCTATCCTCATCATCGTTACCAACAGAGGTCTCCAAAGAAACCGTATCTTGAGATATTTTTTGTATATGCCTAACTTTTTCAATATCTTCCTGCATTTCGAAAGCAATTTCTTCCGGAGTAGGTTCTCTTCCCAGCTCTTGCACCAAAACACGACTTATCTGCTGAAGACGATTTATTGTTTCAACCATATGCACAGGAATACGAATAGTTCGTGATTGATCCGCCAGAGCGCGAGTAATTGCCTGCCTCACCCACCATGTCGCATATGTAGAGAACTTAAACCCTTTTCTATATTCAAATTTTTTGACAGCCCTGAATAGCCCTATGTTTCCTTCTTGAATTAAATCCAAAAGGGACATATTTTTTCCTACAAATTTTTTCGCAATTGAAATAACAAGACGAAGATTAGCTTCAATCAATCCTTTTTCAGCTTCTTTATCATTTTTTTCTTTTCTTTTTGCAAGCGCAATTTCTTCTTCAGGAGTAAGAAGAGAAATTTTGCCTATCTCTTTTAGATACATCTGTATTGAATCAGGTGCCAAAAGAGACATATCTACAGAAACTCTCCCCTCTTTCTTATCATCTCTCTTAGGCTGTCCCAACATTGCGCGATCTTCATCTCTACGCCCCAAAAAACCTTCTCTTTGTTCTAAGATAGACAATCCCATTCTATCCAATTGATATAAAAGCTCTTCATAGGTAGGGACGTAATCTTCAATTTCCGGAAAGGAACTGATTATCTCATATTCAGTTAGAAACCCTCTATTTTGCGCTTTTCGTAACAACGAGTCAAATTGCTCTTCAGTTGGCGGAGCAGATTTTTGATAACGCTCTTTTGGTTTTTTAACTTTCTTTAAAGCGGTCTTTTTCAGCGCGGTTGAGATTTTTTTTACTGGTTTTTTTTGAACTTTCTTTTTTATAACTTTAGCCTGCTTTGTTTTTTTCAAAGGAAGAGATTTTTTCTTTGGCGCAGATTTTTTACGGATAGTCGGTTTAGTCTTCTTGCTAAAAAAACCAAATCGCTTAGCTTTTGGCTTCTTTTTTTCCTTAACGACTTTCTTTTTAATTGTATTTTTCTTAGACATTTAGTTTTTTAAATTCTTCTAAAATATTTTTCATTTTTTCGTCATTACCTTCCTTTTCTATAAGCATCATCTCTTTCTCCAACACTTTTCTTTTATTTTTAATATAACTATTTATTATATACAAAGATAAGGCTTTTAATTCTCTCTGAACTTCATCTTCTGTACAATTGGCATATTCCTTATCTTTCAAAAGCAATAATTTATCTAAAATTAGCGTATCTTTACCTAATTCTTCAATCCAGGCCCGAAACTTGTCCAAATTAAAAAGCTTATTGTCATTATAGTAAAGAATAATATGCCTGTAAAACTCTTTGGCAATTTCAAGATTTAGCATATCCGAGGAAACGGCTTGCAAATACTGACTTTCTTCATTGAGCACACCTAAAAGCAACGCCAAATATTTAAATTCTATATTCTTCTCCTGAATTTTTTCCGTCTCTTTTATTGCTATTGGAAACGCGGTATTCTGTCTGCCTTTTAATATCTCTACCCGCAAATCTCTTTCGTGAACACCAGTTATAACGCTAAGCTTCTTTAGCCATAAAGCTCTTTCTACAGAAGTTTTTATTTTTTTTATCTGAGAAATAATTAAATTGCAAAAATCAGCATTTTCTTTCGGGTCGTCCAATTTATATTTACAAAGATTAGTGTCAATATAAAAATCAATAATGTGTTTTGGGGTTTGGACTGCTTTTTTCCAAAGCTCTGGAGCTTTTTTTACAAGCTCGTCCGGGTCTTTTACAATTGGTTCACCAAGTTCATTTTTAGGTATTTCTAAAATCTTTACATGCAATCCTGCTCTAAGTGCCACATCAATACCTCTAAGCGCTGCTTCTATGCCTGCACTATCGGCATCAAAACTCATAATTATACTGCTTGTATACCTTTTTATTAGAATTGCCTGTTCTGTCGTAAGCGCTGTACCAGAAGTGGCTACTACATTCTTAAAACCCGCTTGCCATAAGCCGATTACGTCCATATTTCCTTCTACAAAAATTGCGCATTCCTGACGTTTTATTTCTTGTTTTGAAAAATTAAGACCATAGAGAATTTGTGATTTTTTATAAACTGGCGTCTCAGGCGTATTAATATATTTTCCTAACTTTCCATCATCAAATTCCGGCAGTACTCTGGCCGTAAAACCAACAACAGTTCCATAATGATTAAAAATTGGGAACATCACTCTTCCTCTAAAACGATCATATATTTTTCCACCAATCTCTTTTTGATTCGCAAGCCCGGCCAAGATTATGTCTCTGTCTTTGAAGCCCTTTGAAATTAAATGAGAGGTGAGGGCATCCCACGATTGAGGCGCAAAACCAAGACGAAAATTATCAATCGTTTCTTTGAAAAGTTCTCTGTTTTTCAAGTATTCCGTAGCTATCGGGGATTTTAAAAGTTCTGCTGAATAAAATAATGCAGCCGCTTCTAAAACATCTGTGAGTTTACTCTTTTGTGAAATTAGCTTTGGGTCTTCGCGTTTTAGAACAACACCGGCACGCTTTGCTAAAATACGCAAAGCCTCAGGAAAGTCTATTCCCTCCATTCTCATCAAAAACCCAAAGATATCCCCTCCTTCTCCGCATCCAAAACAATGCCATATTTGCTTATCTTCCGATATCATAAGCGAGGGGCTCTTTTCTGAATGAAAAGGACAAAGCGCCTTATAATTGGCACCTGCTTTTTTCAACTCAATATACTCGCGGAGAAAATCCACGATATTTATGCGAGATTTTATTTGCTCAATATTATCCATGATATTTGCCTGCCCGCTGGCCTAATATCACCAATAACGCGGGTTCGCGTTTATTCGCAAAGATAGATTCGCGGATTCAATCTATATTATTGCCTTACCAAATCCCAGGAAATAGTTATCTTTCTTTCTGTTCCGTCTTCAAGAATTTCACTAATCTCTCTTTTTCCTTTTAAGTTTCCGCTAATCGGATCAGGCGTTAATACTAATTTTTCTGCTACCACTTCAGGAAGTGTATATATTGTTTGTTCTTCTAGATCGTTAACAATATCTCCCGATTCTTTTCCGTAGATACAAATTGATTTTCTTTTTAAATATTCTTTTGCGCTATCTGCTTTACCCCAAGCTGAAGGAAGCTTTAATAAATATGTTCCATCATCTTTTACCTCTAAGCGTAGAGTGTTTTCACCTAAATTTCCATCACCAATAATTGTATATGTCTTTGTTTTTTCTTCCTGGCTGCATCCTAAAAAATTATATGCATATCCGCCATCAGCAACAACAAACTCTGTTGCATAAGCATTTTCTCTTAAAGTAAAGATTGCCTGAAGTATTCCTTGCTCATTCTTTTTCTCTTTTGTATCCGTCCATTCATACTTAACAGAACCACTCCACTCATTACATCCCTCTCTCATTGCAAAAACTTGAATTTCTTCTTTTAAGGTCGATGATGCAGAATCATTAATTACGGTAAGCACAACATCATTAAAACGCTCATCACGTTTATCTAAACAAAATATTTTCTTTCCCACTGTGCTCCAATCCTCTATTCTTGGTTTTTCGCCCTTAACTGTTACGAGAGCTTGAATTTTATAATTGGTATCAGTTAAGTCCGGCATACGAAATTCAATCTTTTTTATAAACCAACCGGATTTATGAAAATACAAATTCTGCATAGTACCCGGACCAAGGATTAAGCTTGAAGATCTTATAAATGCTTTTTCTTTTGAGGGTACGGAAATATCAATAACACTACCCTTCCCCTTTGAAGTCCAAATAATCGCGACAACGAGCGCAATTATTATAATGACAAAAATTCCTATTATGTAATAAATTTTATGCTTCATAAATGACATTAAAAAACCCTGACTTTTGCCAGATTCCTCCCATAATTATTATCTTCTAAATATACCACTAAACAAAATTGAAATCAATAGATAATACAGTACTATTTTTTGTTTAAAATTAGCTATTTTTAATGATTCCTATGATTGTGTAAAATTTTTCTTTTTATATGGTATTGTTTTGAATTTGATTTTCCTTTCTTATCTATATCCTTTTTAAGACCAAAAAGAGTTAGAAAACCGCCAAATGCAGACAGCCCCACAAGTCCAAATGTCCAATTAAAGCCGATAAATTCCGCCATAGCTGCGCCAAGTCCGGCAGTCACTGCAGCTGCAACACCAATAACAGTTGAATACAAACTCCACTCAAAACTTTCGTGACCCTTATCCAAATGTGTGCTCCAAAGTCCGAGCCAAGCAGGAAACGCTATTCCGCTTCCAATACCATGAATTGCTTCTGCAAGATAAATATAATTTACATGATCTGCAAAAATATAGATTAAAGGATTTAAAACTATCATTCCGTATCCAATTTTTAGCCACAGTAATTTATTATCATGTCTATCAACATACCTTGAAAAAGGTAATTGCACGGCGCTCTTAACTAAAATAAAAATGGCAGTGGCAACACCAGCGGCAAAAATCGTTCCACCCGCTAAATCATCTTTAATAAAAATGGCAATAATCGGTGCAACCAGCCCAAATCCGGTAAAATAAAAAATGTCTGCAAACATTAGATATCGTAAAGTCCTATTCATAGTTTTTTATTTTTTATAAACTAAATACGAATACAGGAAAAGATACAAAACAGAAAAAAGTATTGGAAATAATACAAAAAACATACTATACCCCTCAAAATAAGCGCTAAAAATAGCAAGAATACCTGACGCAACAAATAGCCTTGATCCCATTTTGTGTGTTTTTTCCCAAACCTCATCACTCGTTAATGTCCATGGCGTTCTAATACCAAGAAACCAATTTCTTTTTATGTGTTTCAGAATCGTTCCTATAAAAATAAATAATGCACCAGTCGCAGGCAATATTGCTTGACCCATATTAAAATAATAACCTAAATTCCAAGCAATAATCAGTCCATCCACATAAGTAAAAAATACAACCATCAATAAAATAAATGAGTTATAATATTTTCTAAATTTTTCTATATTTTTTTTAAAGGATCTATTTGCGGTAGAAACATAAAAAGCAAAATGGATATAAAAGCAACTGCCGGCATTAAAAAACTTCCCAAAACTTTAGTAGATATCCGTCAGCTTCGCCTTCTATATTCCAATGAGATACGACCTGTTCAGAAAGTTGTGAATAAAAAAATGCGCCTGCA
>PFCS01000013.1:14371-15314 GCA_002772895.1 Parcubacteria group bacterium CG10_big_fil_rev_8_21_14_0_10_36_14
TAAACAAAGGTCGTTAAAAAACAATAATTTATACGCTTATGCTGTTATTTTTTGTCGGTATTATAGAAATGCTTATTGCAACACTGTGGACAAAAATGATTATCAATACAAAGGTCGCAGCAAGTGGCTTTGTGACAATGATAAACATTTTAATCTGGTTTTATGTCTTACAAACAATTGTCGAAGATATAAGCAATTGGCATCTAGCATTATTATATGCGCTTGGTTGCGCTATTGGCACATCCGGAAGTACCTACTTTTTTCAAATTATTGAAAAAAGGGGCAAAAAAATGCCCAGGGTATTAGCTACGGATAAAAATCCAAATGACTAACAAAGATTACCCTTCGCCTAACTAACCGCCCTCTATGTTTTAATCACTAGAGGGCGGTTTTAGTTTAAAAGTTATTTTTTGCGATATTTTTTCAAAAACCTTATAAGCTGATAAATTATAATTGCCATTACCCCACCAAAAAATCCCAGAGCAATTATCCAAAAAATCATAAAAATCGGCGCAAGAGCTATTATTCCCAGTCCTACATCTTTAGAAATGCTTATCACAAGCAATCCTTTCATTAAAACTAAAGAGAAAATAATACCAATAATTCCACCAAATAAAAATACTCCGATATTTTTTAAAATATTTTTAAAAATTGCTTTAAATTTCTTCATGTTATTTTTTTGGTTTATAAAATTTTATCTGAAATACAAACCCAATAAAAAAAGTTATAGCAACCAAAAAGTTAATAATGGCTTCTATATTATCCCCTTTTGCAATATAACGCGCTCCCGCTATTGCAAAAATAAGAGTGCTAATCAAAAACCAAATTTTTGATGTAAATATTTTTTTCATAGTTTAATTACATTACTAAAAATAACAAAAAACAAGCTGAATTAAAGCTTGTCGCGCGTCGTATCAAAATAAACCATACTTCCGTATTTTTA
>PFCS01000014.1 GCA_002772895.1 Parcubacteria group bacterium CG10_big_fil_rev_8_21_14_0_10_36_14
CGCGAAGCGACAGCCAACTGGCGGGAACCGCCGCCCATTGTAGCGAAAGAAGCGAAGCGATTTCGCTACAACGTATCGGCATATCTGATGTTTGCCATAGCGATAGCGGAGGCAAATATGGGTGGAGGCTTTTGTAAAAAGCCGTAACCAGATATGCCGTGTTATATGATGTATGCTTTTCTTTTTGTTCCGCCTTAGCGGAACCACTTTTCTATAATGAACAAATTTTATTTTTGTCTTGGCGTAGGGGCAGAGGGGCTGGGGGTGAATGCCCCGAAGCCAAGACTCCTTATTCGGTATGATCTCTTTTGTTTATCGCTTCTTTTGAATTTTCAGGCAACTCTTCATAAAAAGTGTCTACTTCTTTTGGTTCCGTTAGCATTTTTTCAGCGATAAAATTTATCAATTCAAAAAGTTTTAAAACTAGTTCTGGCTTTTCTTCAATATTGATTTCTCCGGGATGTACTGCATTATTTCCAGTAATTCGTAAAATATCTAAGGATTTTTGAATTTGAGGATTCAATCCTTTTTTGACTAAATTTTTTATATCGTCATTGATATTTTCGCCTTTTTCTCCAAGCTGTTTACATAATTTTTGAAGTGCTAATCTCAATAAAGCGGCAGACGATCGAAGCGAATCATTAAAGATGATTGCGGCTTCTAGATAATCAGTTTTTATTTCTTCTGATAAATCATTGTTTGGCAAATCAACAACCATCTTTTTAGGATATACAATTTCTTCGCCAAGCCAAATTATTTTTTTATCACAATGTTGGCAAGCAGATATTGTCCAACTATGATCAAGTCCCTCTGAAAATCCCGATAAACTTGAAATATTCTGATTATAGTTTCTTGAATTGCTTTCGCTTGCCACTATATTCGCCCAAAATTGTTTTGCGTAAACACCACAATGCGGACAATGGAATTGTCCTTTTGCATGTTCTGGCGGATAATATTTTTCTCGTTTCATAAGATTAAATTATTGTTGTTGCTTTTTCATAAAGTATAGGCAAACAATCCTGCCTCATTCTAAATTTCGTTCCGTGATTATGGCCAGTGCGAGCGTCAAAATCCACTAAAATTTTACCTTCTTCCAGTGCTTTCAAAAATCCTTCAAAACTAAATTTCTGTAACATCATTACTTTTGTGTAGTGATAAAATTCTTTTTTGCGTCTGATTTCTACTTCGGCCTGAACGTAAAAAGCGTTAAGCAATTTTGTTCCGGCTTTATGTTCCAAATCGTCAAAGCCCCAATAGGGTTGTGGGTTAAGTTCGCTAAGTCCAATACGCTTTTTAACTTGTTGTAGCCATTCTTTATGTCTTTTGTCCACGCATTTTGAATCAAACGAAATTAAAATTTTTCGCTCCTTGCGATCAACAACAACTTTAAATCCTCTATCACTGCAAGAATTGCCGTGAATAGTTTGGCGAAAACTCATTTCGCCTTTTGGATATTTTTTGCCGTCTTCTTGGTGTGCCCAGCCGTAAAGAGGTAATAAAACTTGCGGAACAAAACGAATTGCCCGAGGTGAAGGCTCAATATGAAAAAGTGTTGTTAGTGATGTTGAATTTAAGCGTTGGGCTTTTAATTCCCATTCAGCGGCATTTGGAATTGGCAAATTGTTTTCCTTGATTCCGAGCAAGTCTTCAAGAGTGTTGCCGATACCGCCGGCGTTTCCTTTTCGTGCGTTTGGCACAAACCCCATTGCAGAAATTTCTTTCAACTTTGCGATTAGAGCCGGTTTTGTGTAAATAATTTGTTTTGACATAGTTATAATAGTTTAGCTTGCGATTGATATTGTTTTATCCTTTTTTTTGCCGACTCGCAATAATCCGGCGAAATATCAATCCCAATATAATTACGATTAAAA
>PFCS01000015.1:0-2149 GCA_002772895.1 Parcubacteria group bacterium CG10_big_fil_rev_8_21_14_0_10_36_14
TGCTCTCGACAGGAATCGAACCTGTATTACAAGATCCGCAATCTTGCGTTCTATCCGTTGAACTACGAGAGCATTTCTAATAATATAGCACAAATCCGATAAAAAATCAAGAGCTTTTACAATACTTGAAAAATATCCTCTTTTTATATAAAATCTGATTATATGAAGGAGCTCGATAAACCCGTCGGAGAAATAAATTTTTATTGCCGGCAAATACAAAAAAAGTTAAAAAACCTTGGGCTTGCGACAATCCGCGACCTGCTTTTGCATTATCCTTTCCGCTATGAAGATTTAAGTAAAATAAAAAAAATAAAAGAGCTCCTGCCAAATGATGTCGCAATAATAAAGGTAACGGTGGAGTCTATCAGAAATTTTAAAAGCCCAAAAAACTATAAAAAAATAACCGAAGCCATATTAAACGACGAATCAGGAAAAATAAAAGCTATTTGGTTCAACCAATGGTATCTAAAAGATAAAAATATTATAAATCCGGGAGACGAACTTTTTCTGGTCGCTAAAAATATCTCGTCTCTGGAACTTGTCAGCCCGGAATATGAAAAAGTAAGCGATAATCCAAGCCACTGCGGGAGAATCGTACCTATCTATCCCCTGACTTATGGCATCTCCCAAAAGCAGGTACGCACAGCAATAAAATTCGCGCTTCCCTTTATTGATTTTTTGGAAGAAAGTTTGCCCAAAGAAATAATTGCAAAAAATAACCTACTTGAGATAAAAGATGCGATTTTAAATATTCACTTCCCTTCTTCAATGGAAATATGCCAAAAAGCAAGAGAACGCCTGGCCTTTGACGAACTTTTTATGAATCAGTTAAAGAATTTTTGGCTGAAAAATGAATTAAAGAATAAAAGCTCATATCCTATAAACTTTCATGGAAAAGAAATAAAAAAATTTGTTTCCGAACTTCCATTCGAGCTTACTTTGGCGCAGAGAAAATCGTCATGGGAAATACTGCAAGATATTACGGAGCCATACCCGATGAATCGACTCTTAAATGGAGATGTCGGCTCCGGTAAAACACTTGTTGCGGCTATCGCAATGTATAACTCCGTGCTTTCCGGCTTGCAATCCGTATTGCTTGCGCCAACGGAAATACTGGCGGAACAACACTATCAAACTTTCTGCCAAATTTTTACCGACTTAAATATAAAAATCGGACTTGTAACGCGAGGCAATAAGATGATGAATTATGAATCAGGAATTATGAATAATGGAAGAAAAAAAATAGATGCAAATCATATTACCACTAATTCTGACATCATAATCGGTACACATGCGCTTATTCAAGAAAATATAAAATTTAGAAAACTGGCATTAACCGTAATTGATGAACAGCATAGGTTTGGGGTAGAGCAACGCGCAAAATTATCTTCCTGTCAAGAGAGTAGCAAGTATCCTCATCTGCTTTCGATGACCGCGACACCAATTCCACGAACATTGTCTTTAATACAATACAGCGACCTTGATATATCTCTTTTAGACGAGCTTCCGCAAGGTAGAAAAAAAATAAAAACAATTGTCGTCGGACCGGAGAAACGGATTTCGGCATATGAATTTATTAAAAAACAACTCAATGAGGGCAGACAAGCGTTTGTCGTTTGCCCGCTTATAGATGAGTCGGACAAACTCGGAGTAAAATCAGTGACAAAAGAATATAAAAAATTGAATGAAAAAATTTTTCCCGATATAGATATTGGATTTTTGCATGGCAAATTAAAATCTGCAAAAAAAACCAACATAATGCAAAAATTTAAAAACCAGGAAATAAAAATTCTTGTTTCTACTTCGGTTGTAGAAGTAGGCGTTGATGTAGCAAATGCGACTATTATGATGATTGAGGGCGCAGAACGGTTTGGGCTAGCACAGCTTCACCAATTTAGAGGACGAGTGGGTAGGAGTGAACACCAATCATACTGTCTGCTTTTCCCTACCGATAGCTCAACCCGCCGATTAAAAGAAATGGAAAATATAAATGATGGATTTCGGTTGGCAGAGCTTGATTTGCAATTGCGCGGTCCCGGACAAATTTACGGAAAAGAGCAATCTGGAAAAATAGAATTCAAGCTGGCAGATATGAATAATATGTTTTTAATAAAAAAAGCGCAAAACAGCGCGAAAGAAATTTTGGAAA
>PFCS01000015.1:2175-20682 GCA_002772895.1 Parcubacteria group bacterium CG10_big_fil_rev_8_21_14_0_10_36_14
CGGTTAAAAGATTATCTGGACACTGAACTTCAAAAAATTCATTTGGAATAATTATACTATCCTCTTGCTAAGGTTATAACCTGGATATTTTCTACGCCGGCAGAACGAAGAATATTTGCAATTTCTCGAATTGTCGCACCGGTTGTAAAAACATCATCAATAATAATTGCTTTTTTTGGCGCTTGGCCGATAACTTCAAACGAGCCGGACAAATTGTTGCGGCGCGCATTTATATCAAGCCCTGCTTGATTTTTTGTTTTTTTACATTTTTTAACACATTTCGCATTTACCGGAATATTAAGTATTTCGGAAATGATGTTTGCGAGAAACTCCGCCTGATTAAATCCCCTCTCTCTTTTATTTCGCGGATAAAGCGGAACAGGAATCAAGACTGCACCTTCAAAGTCAATTAAGCTTTTATATTTTATAATAAATTTTCTAAAAATCGGTTTAAGCTCGTCGGAAATATCTTTTATATAGCGATATTTAAAATTTTTTATAATTTTACGCACTAAAGAATCATTATATTTAAAAAGCGAGAACAGTGCGTTTATGCCGGTTTTTTTCTTACATTTTTGGCAAACAACGTACATATCAGAGAGCCCCCGACAAAAAGGGCAAAATCTTGCATCCATAAAAAATAAGCTGTCTTTACAGCTTTCACAGATCCAGCTTCCCTCTTTTTCGCAATTCAAACAATTTTTTGGAAAAAAATAATCCGATAACTCAGCAAAAATCCTCCTTAGCTGAATTTTGGCTTTGTTCATAATTATGAGATTGCCGCATCGGAGTACCTCCCTGCCTGCCGGCAGGCAGGCTCACAATGACAGGGGGTGGAGTAAATTATTAAATCCTCCTGAATCCCCCTTCTCCGAAGGGGGAAAATTACCGCAAAGTTACTCTATCCATTTTGCGCTGCTGACCTTCCATGCTCCAGATTCCTTTACTAAGCTCACACGAATATCCTGATAACTGATTTTATAGTTTGCCTGGGTTTCTTGCGATTCTTTTTTTTGTGTTTTTACTAACAATGTTGCCGTACCCTTTGTTTCATCCAAGTATTCTGTAACATTATTCAATACAACGGTTGTTACGCCTTCATAAACTTCTCCCGGCTTATAATTTGCTCTGTTAGTTTTGAGTAAAGATTGTAATTCATTTTTATATGAGATTGAAACAAGAGGAAGAACGGACTCGATATTTATATAATTGCTCTGGTTTGAATAACTGCCATAAATTTCTACAAAATTTCGTGCAACAATTGAAACATTTGATATCTCCTTATCTTTTATCGTTAGTTCTCCTTTTACTATCGTTGGTTGTTCGGCAATATCGGTTCCCCGGATTGTACTTGTCGTCACAGTTTCTTCCTGTTTTTTTCTTGGAATTGAAAAAATAACAATAAATAAAATCAAAACTAATGCCAATATTATTAAAATTAACTTTTTATGTTTTTGAAAAAATTGTTTTATTTTTTCTATCATAAGATTGATGGTTTATCCTCGTTTATCCATTTCTTTTTTAAATTCATCCTTTTCTTCTTCAATCTGTAATAGTTGTTTAGGGTCTGTTGTGATGAGCTGATCTTCGGCATAAGAAGCAACTATCTTTATTGCTGCGTGCTTATTACCGGCAAAAAAGATGCCCTCGCCTACTCCGGACTCTAAGAGTAAATATTTCTCGCCTTGAGTTAATAAAAATGTTTTTTGAATTAAATCAATCGCTGCTGGTGACTGTTTTAATAAAAGTTGCATTGAGGAGTTCGTAATAATCGCCTGCCCATATGGAGAAAGTAAAAAATCGTTTACATCTTGAGAGATGGTCGTAATACCTAAATAATATTTTCTGCACCTTTTTACAAGGGCAAAAATAAACTTAGCGCTATCTTCATGTTGCATCAACCACCAAGCCTCATCAATTACCATTACTCTTTTTTTACTCTCAGAACGGACGGTATTCCAAATAAAATTTACAATCGTGTAAATCGCTATAGGACGAAGCTCGTCTTCCAAATCACGAACAGAAAAAGTAACCAATTGATTATTAATATCAACCGTAGTTGGAGAATTTATAAGTCCGGAGAACGTCCCTTCCGTATATTTTTTTAAGCGGGTGACCAAATCCTCGGCACCCTCCATTCCTTCTAAAATATCAAGTAAATCTTGCATAATTGGCGGTTCCATTTTTGTAATGTCTGCGCCGGCGACAATATCTTTTTTTGCGTATGTTTCTAAAAGCGCGCGGTCTAAAACAGAATCCTCTGTTGAAGTAAGTGTCCGTTGTCCGCCTTTGCCGGCTTTACCAAGCATAATACGCAAAAGACCCTTTATTGTGATAACCGCGCTCCTAATAATATCTTCTGTAGAAATTTGCGCGCCGACTGCTCTTGGCAAATCAAAAGGATTTATTTTTGACTCTGATGCTAAAGATACATTTATATATGTTCCGCCGACAGCGTCGGATAAGTGTTTATACTCCATTTCCGGATCAATAATTATAACATCTATGCCAAGCATTAAGCTACGCAAAACCTCCAGCTTTACAGCATAACTTTTTCCAGCGCCAGAAGTTGCAAAAACAATCGCATTCGCATTTTGCAAGCTAAACCTGTCAAAAATAATTAAGCTGTTATTATGTCTGTTGATTCCATAAAGAACTCCGTCGTCTGAAGTAAGTTCTGAGGACATAAAAGGAAATGACGACGCAATCGGCGACGAATTCATATTAAATGTAATCATCAATTCATCGTTTGCTAAAGGCAAAGTAGAATTAAAGCCTTGTTCTGCCTGATAGTATACTTTTTTGGAATAAATTAACTTGGAACCGAATTGTGTTTCTATCTGACTGCTTATTTTTTCCAATTCTTCTTCTTTTTTTGCATAAATAGTTATATAAAAAGCGTATTGAAAAAAATGTTCCGTTCCCTGAGTAAGATCATCACGTAATCTTTCTATATCTTGAAGTGCAGTTTCTCGTATTGGATCGCGGGGCATACCCTTTTCTGAATCTGCGATTATCTGCGCTTCCAAAGCTCCAACCTTTTTCTGAAGCTGTTTCAAAATAACATCAGACTTTACCGGATAAAAAAACATTGAAATATCTAAAGTGGTATTTAAATTAATAATCGGGGCTGACCAGCCGATACTTACATAACGTGGATATGTTATAACAAAAATAGTACGAACAAATACGTCGCCCATTCTTAAATATGACGGCTTTACCTCAAAAGCAGCCGGAGCAATTAGATCCATCACACTGACAACGCCTTTTCTATATGCACGTTCTTCTTCTAAGGCAACCGTTTGTTCGGAAATTTTTTTTGCTTCCTCTTGCCTTCTTTTTTCAGCTTCAGTGAGTTCTCTTGGTTGTGGTGTAGGCGCAGTTGCGCCTCCTGGTTTAAATACCATAAATTTGGGTGTTATTCTTCTACTCTCAAATTGTTAATTGGTGTTAATTTTTGTGATTCGCGTAAATCCGGATTATAGGCATCATAGTAAAGTTCTATCAGACTCTGCGTGTCTAGTTGTATCGTATACACGCCCATACTTTGCAGTCCAGAAGATACAGATTCTACACGAAGCATCAAATCTCTTTTTCTTTTTAAAAATTCTTTTTTATCCATTGAGATGGCTGAAGCAGGTGTTAATATTTCTTTAAAGCGACTAAAAAAGCCTTTCTGTTTATTGGTAAACGGACTATATGGAATGGCAACATAAAATTTCTTGCTCATTATATCGCCCATCTCTATCAATTCTCCTATAAATTGTCTATAATCGGCTATTTGTATTTTTAAAAGCTCATTTTTTTGATTTTTCCCCAGCTCTCGTAATTTTTCTATATATTTTTCAATGTTTAAGCGCCGTGATTGAATAACAATTTGTAATGAAAAATCTAAACTATTTAAAAAACCAACATAACCACTAATAATCGCCTGCTGTTCTTCTTCTGATTTTAAAGCAAAATTAATACTGGACGCTAAAAGAACGGCGCGAAGTGTGCCATCTTTCATTATCACAACATCTTCTTTTATCTCCCCAATGTCCAAAAATCTTTTTGTGCTAGGTCCTGGCTTTGACATATTAATTAAAAATTATTCTTCCGGGCGATATACTCCGCCTGTATTTACTAATAATGTTAACTCTGATAACTTTGAAGCGGTTGGACGCTCTTTATTAATTACTACTTTTGGCGCAAGTATTGGCGCGGTTTTAGCTTTTTGCTTTAATTCTGCATCAGTTATATCTTTCTGCCAAATACGAAGTCCGGGTTTTCTAAAAGTTTGAAATAAATTTAATAAAAAATAATGAAATGGTTGGCCGTTTACTTTAGCAAAAGCAACAACAATAGCGAAGCCGGTTACTATAAGCAAAAATAATATAAAAAATATAAAAGTGAGGAGCTTGTATCCAATAAAATCCAATAATAAGGTAGCAAGCATTATTATAAACTGGCGGGTTGTAATTGGCCCGATAATTTTATCTTCTACATCTATAAATTGTGGAACGACAAATTGTTGCATAGAAAACAGGAATTAGGAATAAAGAATTAGGAATTGGGAATCATTTCTTTTGTTTTTTTAATCAAACCATTTATTATTTTATGAACTTTTACAGTTTTCTCGGCAATCAAATTAAATTCATTTTTATCTATATATTTTATGTCTCTACTTATGAGGAGCTGATTTTGCAATTCTGTAGTTGAACCTAGTGCAATAAAATAAAATCTTAATTTATCTTTATGCGTCTCCCTACTAAATCCTTCGGCTATATTGGAAGTAATAGAAACTGCGCATCTATTCATTTGGCTTGTTAAACAGAGACTTTCTTTTTGTGGAAAAGATTTGGTAATTCCATATATCATTAAGACTAACTTTTGTCCCTCTTGCCAAGCAAATAAATTCGTAAAGCTCCTTATTCTTCTTGATTCCTGATTCATAATTCCTTATTCAATCCTACTATCTATTATAGCATCAAATTCTTCTTTGTTTAATGCTTGATTTGAAAGAAGACTTTCTTCTAATGATTTTCCGCTAGCCAAACTTTCATTTAACAATTTTAAGTACTCTTTATATAACGGAGACTTTTTCCAAGCGGTTACACCAGTTTGATATTTTGTAAATGATTCTTCACGCAAAAGCGCTAATTTATCTTTTATTTTTAAAATAGCTTCTTTAGGGTCTTTGGAAATTCTTCTAAAGTCCTCAAACGTCATATTGGCGATTTCCTCTACCGGACCATAAAGTTTTGATTTATAGGCAATATCTTCAAGCGTTGGTTTTACACCCCCTTCTTTGGAGAAGGAGGGCTGGGGAGGATTTATAAATCCTCCTATATCCCCCTTTTTCAGAGAGGGAGAACTTTCATTATTAAATCCCTCCTGTCCTCCCTTCTCCGAAGGAAGGGACTTTCTGAGTAGTTTCTCTTGCGCTCTTGTGCTTTCTTGCTTTCTTGTTTTCTTGATTCGCCTTCTGGCGATGAGCTTTTCAAATTTTTTATTTAACCCTTCTTGCTGTTGTCGGTTTTCTCTTTCATCTTTTTCTATTTTTTGTTCTGAAACCTTTTTTTCAAATTTTTTTATTTCTCCTACTTTGCCTTTATATAAATCATGACTTTCTTTATCTAAGTATTTATTCAGTGCTAATGATATTCTATCTGCTTCTTCTTTTGAAATACCCAAGCCTCCTTGCTTTACTGGTAATGTTAACCGTTCAAACGTTTGCGTAGATGTGCGGACATTACGTAATCGCGAATCCACGAGCGCCCTTAATCGATCATTCAGCTCTACTGATGGAAATTTTATGTCTACTTCTTTTATAGCTTCATCAGTCTTTGATTCGGTGACAGGGTGCGGTTCTGAACCTCGGATTTCTTCTACTCTTTGCTTCATTTCTTCAACTTCTTTTTCTTCGGAAGTAAAACCGACCTCATCATTTTTTGTCGAGGTTCCTGCTTCCGCAGGAATGACAGAGAAAACAGCATCTTCACTCCCTCCTTTGGAAAAGGAGGGCTGGGGAGGATTTTTAAATCCCCCTATGTCCCCCTTTTTCAAAGGAGAAGAAAAAATAGAAGGAGATTCTATTTCTTTAATATCCAAACTTTTTATCCTTCTTGTTTTTGGTATTGCGCCTTCTTTTTCTTTTTTCTTTTCTATCTCCTGTATCCGCATATATGAACCAAAAAATTTTGCAATATTTTCCGCTAATTCATTATCATAGCCCATTCCGCCCATATCTATCGGCTTTCCTAATGTATTTTTAAATTGTGATTTCGTTCTTACGTTTTCTAGAAAACTTCCAGAGATGTCTGTAAATCTTTCTTTTAAGTCCGGCAAAGCAAATTGAAGATTAAATTTTGAGATAGATTTGGCAACCAAAACGTTATCCCCTTCTTTATTTATTTCTCTTGCTTCTGACATTCCAAAATAATCAGCAATTGGCGTCAAAATTTTTTCTCTGATTTCTCCGGCTAAAGCAGAAATAATTTTATCATCTTTTATTTTTAATTTATTCATCAAAACTCCGTCCAAACTATCAGGTGACATTTCTTTTACAAATATCTGATTTAAAATATCAAAAAAATCTTCCTTTTGAGTTTCGGAAAATTTGTATTTTTCAATCAATTCCAAGTTCGCATCTGCCAAAGAATCACTATACATATATTCCTTTATCTTTTCTGGTAGTTTATTTAATTTTTCAAAAATATCTTCTGACATAAGTTAAGTTATGTTTTTATTTCTTCTTCTGGCAATTCTACCTCACGAGCTCCTCCACTATATTCTTTCGCGCCAGCTTCCGCCGATGTAGGCTCTTTTTTCAAAAATGACCTAAAAACCGGCAACGCAGAAATTTGTTTTGCGTTCTTTTGCATATTTTCACTGGCACCTCCACTTTCGGCCACTTCCATATAATCACCTATCATTTGTTTGGCTTTTGCCATTGCTTCTTCAGAACCTTCGGTTTGCGCGCGGTTTAGATAACTTGCCAAATCAGCTCTATCTAACGTCTCAAAAGCCTGATGACGGGCTTCGCCCTTTAACGATGGAGAAATCTCTATAACGTCGCGTTTTGGAACTTTCTTAATATCTGCTTTAAATTTGTTTTCTTCATCATTAGTTTCAAATTGACCTTTTTTGTCTATCTTATATAATGTAGAAATATTTTCCCCTAAACGCAAAAGTTCTGCTCTTTGGTCAGTGTGGTCGCCAGGGATGCTCATTGAATCACGAAGACCCGTAACATAATCATCCCTCTTTTCTTCTTTAAACTTATTTCTTAATGCTTCGCTTCCATTAATCGCTACTTGTTTAGCGATGATCCCACCGCTCGTCTTAAGGTCTGCTGTAGCCACATTTATATTTCCTGATTTTATAAGTGGCTCTATACGGCCCTCCTTTGCTAAAGTATCTAACATGGCGGCAGATTGATCACCGCTTGGCATTGTGGCAATATCTTTATCTTCCATATAATCCGGTCGATTTTTATTTTTAATCCGTTGACGAAAATCTTCGACTTCCGCAACCTCTCCCCCGACTTTATCTGCCTTCCATTTGTGCCATTCGCCAATTCCTTTCTTTTGAGCGCCCGTTCCCTTTTCTTCTAAAGATTCAATTAATTTTGGATTTGCTTTTTCTACTGCCTCAATAAATTCCGCATCGCCCCATGCTTGCTCTTTTATTTTGCCGATATTCTCTAAATTTAAATTTCTTGCTGTCTCGGCTTTTCCTTTTTCATCCATAAGATCAGGTCTTGCCTCTTTTATTTTATCTAATTTTTCACCTATTTTAGGATCAATGTCTGTAGATTTTTTTAATGCTTCGGAAAGACTACTGAACTCTTTTGAATTTTCTTTATGCCAGTCCTGTTTTGATAGTCCTGTTTTTTTATCTACTATATTTCCAGAGGTATTTTTTGTAGGCTCAAAACTTTCTCTTTGCAATTCTCCCAGCCTATCTCTTTGTAAAGCAGTTAATTCTTTCTTTTGAGAATCCGTTATTAGACCGCCAAAACTTTGAAGACGTTTCATCCTATTTGCCTTTTCTTTCGTATTTAAATTTTGAATATGTGAAGTAACTTTTTCATATCTTACCTTCTCTTGCTTTCTGAATCTAGCCACGCCTTTAGCCGCTAGTCCACCGACCAAAGGAGCTCTTACTAAACTACTCAAAATAGGCATACTAGCTCTCCTTGCTCCTCCACGAACAACTTCTGAAGCTTCTTTTGTGGCATAACTACCAATCCTAGCAGGCACAGCACCTGCTTTTCTAACTGCTCCGCTTGCATAACCCCTTACCTTTCCTAAAGCCGAGCCAGCAATACCGCTTCCGGCGCTTCGCATTTGGCTTGCCATATACAAGGAACCTAAAAGCATGCCGATGCCCATAATATATGAGAGCATATTTTCCGGTGTGCCAATTTTGGTCAAACTGGTATTTGGCATTCGTTCGCTTTCTGCCTGACCTCCGCCAGTATCGGTATAATTTTTGATTATAGTAGTCCCATAGTCTCCTGTTCCCAAAACTAATAAAGAAAGCCATAGAAAAAATGCCAAAATCGGACCTACCATTATATTATCTAAAAATATATCCCACCACTGACCATATTTTTGTTTTATTCGTCCTCCCGGCCAGACAGATGCCATAAAGGCCATTGGCGATAAAATTATTAAAAACCATAACATAATTATACGCATCACAAGAACCAAAACCATAACAACCAATACTACTACTGTAACTATCATCACAATGAGAGCCAAAAGCATTGCCGCAAAAATCTGAGCATACTGAAGCCCTCCGGGAACTGCATCCAGTTGTTTTTGGTCAAAGTTCATTAAGTCGGTAATCTTTAGCGCGTTTACAAAGTTTCCTCCGGCCGCAGCCTGAAAACCGTTTACAAAAGTAAGCATCACAACTTGCCCCAAATCAATAAAAATACCACAAATCGTTCTGCTAAAGTTAATTACTACCGCCATTATCAAAAGTCGCGGAAGCATTTTTTGATATTTATATTCTGATACATTAAATATTGTTGCGAAAGCAATCACTAAAAGAATAACAATAAAAAACATATTCACCACATCGCGAACAACAGCCCAGCCTTCGGCAACTGTCGGAGAATTTACAAACTCATTATAAGAAGCAATGGCAACCAAAAGATAGACGAGTTGAACCGCAAGCTTTCCCAAAAGACCAACCACCTGTTGCACGACCCAACCAATAATACTCTGGGCCACTTCTGCTATTCCGGCGTGGGTGATTTGGGGTACCAAAAGACAAATTGCAACTAAAGCAACGATGTTTAAAAACTTTTTATTCTGTATTAATTTACGCATAAATATAATGCTGCTTTTTATATATACATTATACCATAAAAAAACAAAGATAATAATATCTGACGATTAATAAAATATTCAGCAAAAATAAAATTTTAAAACTAATTTTTTCAATATTTCTTATCTAATTTTAGATAAAATACCGATGGGATACTTGACAAAATCTTTAAAGTATGCTATACTTTCTGCTATGCAGAGATTTTTTATCCCCAATGGTGGAGATAAGGTCTCAAGAAATCAACAAAAAAAGGAGAAGGACATGAAGAAGATGCTGGCATTCGTTTGTCTCGTCGGGTTTTTCGCCACCGGATGCGCAACCTACACCAGCGCAGCGAAAATCGGCAACCAAGTCTACCTCACCGGCGCAGGCAACTGGGTCAAGCGGTGCACCGAGACCCAGACTCAGCTGATCTGCGAGAAGCTCGAGGTCGAGGAGGGCAACGTTCCGCTGGAGGTCGTGCCCACCGTCTCTCCAGAGAACAGGCAGAAGCAACTCGAGAAGATGATGCCTTCGCTCCGTTCCCGCAAGACGGAGTAATCTCCGCAACCTCGCACCGAAACCCAGCGAGCATAAATAAGGGTTTCTTTTTTTATGTAAAATATTCAGAAGTCCCAGAAGCGATAGAGCGCTTAAAAGAGCCTAAATATACAAAAATTCAGCTAATTTTAGCTGAATTTTGATTTAAATGGTGAAAATAAATAATTTTGAAAAAATTTTATAATTTATTTTTTAAAATTTTGGGCATTTTTGACTGATTTTTTGAATATTTTTTATCTAATTTTAGCCAAAATATAGCTAAAGCACTTGACAAAACCTTTAAAGTGTGCTATACTATATCCAACAAAGAAAATCGGAAACCAAATTGTTCCTGAGGCAACTCGGGGCAAAAACCTTCAAACAAGGAGAAATGAAATGAAATCCCTGATCACCGTTCTTTCCCTCATCTGCTCGCTCGTCCTCTTTGCCGCCTGCGGTGGCGATGAGAGCGCGACTGGCACCGGTGGCGCGATTGGCGAGGTCGTCGTCGTGGACGACTCCGGTCTTCCGCCCTGCAAGTTGGTACCATTGGTCATCGGAGGATGGGTCAACAACGACCCCAGCATCGAGTTGCTCTCTGTCAGCGGAGGGCTGAACTCCACCGATCCTGAAACGTTCATGTCGGTCGTTGGTTATAACGGCGAGTATCACTTCAAGAGCGACTCTCACGGAATTTTCGCGTTTTCCCTCCCCCTTGGAGACATGGACAGAGAGCTTTGGCCGGGAGACGTTATCGTTCTTCAGGCAAGACACCCGAATGTGTGCGCAACCACCCAGGTTGCGATAGAACTAATTGACGAAAAGGATGTCTTTTCTCACACCAAGTAACCTGCCGGCTACACAATCCCCTAAGACTTCATCTTAGGGGATTATTTTTTTAATAAAAAACTGGTTGTAAAATAATCTTTCCGTTATAATATGCGCCATTCTGAATATTGGTGCTTCCGTTTGGCAACACCACTGTTTTTGTAAAACCAGCTCCTCCAAGCTCATTATCGCTATTCCAATTATCAGTTACCACAACTTCTGGATTAAATTCGCATTTTCCAGAAGTTGTATAATAAAATTCGCTATCCTCACTACAAGTATATATATGCTGAAGCTCAAAATATCCTTCTTCGCAAGCATCGGGTGAGTTGCCAAATAGTTGAATACTACTGTTGCATAGGTTGGTTACACCCGGACAATCATTATCGCTCACACAAACAATCTCGCTACCGCCGACTCCGCTACAAACTTTTGCTTTTTCAGTATTAGAATTAGCACAAATCGGTTTATGGTTTTTATACAGCCCGTCTGTAGTACCAAAGTTGTATTTACCGTCACCCTCCCAATCAACTTTTATGCTTGTAATAGGCATGTGAGTTGAATTAGCCCAAGCATAAAATCTTACTATTGCCAGATATTGATCGCTCTTTACATTTATGTCTCCGCTTGCAATATTATTTATAACAATACGATTTGGATCGGCCAGTTGATATTGGTTTTGATTTATTGGAACAGATGGATTATAAGAATATATAAGTGGTTTATTTCCGGTATTACTATAATCCAAAGCGCAAGCCGGTTCTGTTGGGCTTGTTTCGCAGTTTATTTCTGCATATCCTGTTTGTCCGCTACCCTTCCATTTATATGCTTTAAAAACTTTTCCAAAAATATTTGATAAAAAATTTAATGCGCTTCCCGCTGTATCAGCGCCAAGAATATTTGGCTTATTAGAAATAGTCGTAAATAATTTTTTTTCATCAAAGTCTATATCTGTTTTGTTATTATTGCTCGGCTTTGGGGTTCCACAGTCTTCTTTACAACTCCACGGAACACCTGCGAACTTTTGCAAACCAATAGTATAATACGAATACCAATTTTGTGTTGCGCTTGGGGCAATATCTGCCTGCGCGCTTCCAAAAGGTTGCATCTCAAAACCATAGTGATATAGAGAATTGCCGGAATATTTTTCTGCTCCTGCGTTATTATCCAAGTTATATTGCCACGTTACATTTGTATCGGCCATATTTTTTGAAGAAGCCACATCCACCACCACTTCACATAATTCTCTCATTCTAAAGCTTATTTCAAAAATAAGTCCATGAAGCTGGTCGTTCCCATCTTGAGCGCCAGAAGTGCATCCGGCCACGTCTATTCCCTGTAAAACATTATTTTTAAATCTAAATTTTAATGCATAAGCGTCTTGCGCAACCTCTTCTCCATTTCCACAGTAATCATTTATTTCGTCGTCAGCTATGGAAAACAAATCAATGGATAAATAATCTCTTTTTGTGCCATCTACCTCTTCGTTATCATCATAACGAAAATACCAATTATCGCCGGATAAAACTGATAATGCTTTTTCTTGGCTCTTAAGACCTCCGCTATTTTCTTCGCCTATACAATTGTCTGTCTTTTTGTCACCATCACAATACCCAGTCCCCGCCATGTAATTTATCTTTTCTTGATTACTGCGGATATAGAATATTGTTCCTATGTCCATATCAAGCCGTTCTTGATCCAGTACTTTGATTCTTACTAACTCAATCTGGTCTTTATTTATTGGCCCATTAGTAAAAGAAGCAGTAAAGGATTGTTTTAATCCAAACTTAGCTGTATTTTGATCAGACATTAAAATAGAGACGCTCTTGATTCCGAGCCATGCGGTTGGGCTAAATGGTTCGTTTGACCCAGCTTTAAAAGTCTCGTCTGTTCCGCAAATTCTTGTCGGTATACCAAATCCAAACCCATCTAAACATGTTGTCGTGATAGCCGGTGATAATTTGATAAAGTTATCATATTTATTTTCTATATTCTTTCCGTTTGCGTCATACTTTCCGCTTGCTTGTAAACAATAATATTTTCCTGCGCCAAGTGGTGGAGTATAACCGGCTGTACGGAATTGATTATAAATGTCGCGCGCGCCAGGAACAAGGTCTTGCGGAAGCCACGTTAAGCAAGCTTTTTGTGTTTTATCTCCATTTATAGGGGTTGAAAGATCGCGTTCTAAACAATATCCTTGCCAACCTATTACATCATCTTGACGTTTTAAGATTAGACAAGTTCCACCTCCGGTAATATCGCCACAAGAATTTTTTGGATCGTCTTCATATTTTACGCCGGGCACGCAAGGACTTCCGTCTTTCGGGCCACCCTGGCAAATACCTGAAGCGACGCTTCTGTTGCCATAGGTTACATATTTTTTTGTTGTCGCGTTTCCGTAAGTAAGTTTCGTATAGTCACATTCACAATCTTCGCCATATTCACAAATGTTCGCATTTTGAAAAGCTTGACTTTTTATTTGAATCAAATTGCCATTGATATCATATTGAGCGACTGACTCTGGAAATGGAGAATCTTGTTCAGGATATCCTCGGCAAACAGTTCCTTCTGCCACGCTTTTAACCAAAACCGAACCATCCAAGTCGTATTGTCCGGATGTTATTACGATTGTAGGCGCGCCGAGAACGGAACCGATTGTTTTTTTTGTATCAACATATAATATAAATTCTTTTTCCGCTGTTCCTATGTCCTGCGTTTTAATGTCTGTCGCAGGGAATTGGTTTCCAACCGAATACCCTGAATAATCCATTGCATACCAGCCAGTCTCACGACGAGCATAATAATTGGCATCCAAGACCCATCCGCTATCAGAGTTCTCCGCTAAAAAGTTAGCGCAAGTGGCATTGCCATTTGAAGCGCTATATTTATTGCAAAGTCCAATTTCCGCGCAAACCGGCTTTTCTTTATTGGTAATTGGATCTGTTGCTTTTATAGTTGTCTTGCAAGAAAGCCATTCTCCGCACTCTCTATCACGAGTAACACTTAAAACAATATTACTGTCATAAGTCGGGGAAGCTGGCGCACATGATGCGGTATATCCAGCAACAGCAGGGCAATCCGAAGCTTCAAAACAAAAGCTATAAGATTCTATGTATCCAGAAGTTGCGCCTGTATATTTACAGTTGCCATATTGAGTAACTGGAGCAACAAGCTTTTCTTCTTTGTCTGCCTTGAAATAAGTTGCGCCTGCACTCCAAAGTAAATTTGGAACACTGGTTTTATTAAACATCACGCACCCTTCTTCCAAAGAAACATTTCCGCTACAAGCAGGATCATTTTCTAATGATTTTAGTTTTTGGTTATCAATTAGATAATATGGCCGACCATTCGGATTAGCAGAAGAAGTATCTTGCGGATCAATAATTTCCGTACAACCATTTTGATTTGAAGGACAGAGCCCTACTGATCCGGTATAGTCAGCGTCAGCATTTCTCCAGATTCCATAAGTATTATTTTGTATAAATCCTGAATAACACGGGTCGCTTGTTCCTTTTTTATACCAACCGGCAGAACTGACCGTTCCTTGCTCTTTATATTCGCAAAGAGTTTCCGGAACTTTGAAATAGTCAATCCCTTTATCGCTTGTCCATGATTCGCATCCTTCTGCCTCCGCTGTACAAAGAACCGAGTCATATTCATTTGGTCTATTATAATTATAGACAGTCGCGGCAGTGGCAGTATTTGTTTGATAAAGCGCCGGTTTTCCCATTTCTGCGCACCCCAAGTCTTTGACGTTACAATATTTTGTCTTGTCATCAATAATATAAATCGTTTTATCGTCCGACACTTCTACGGTTGATTCATCGCGCGCTGCAATATATGGAGCACCAATCAATATCGCTTGGTTTATTAAATAAACCTCTACATCATTAAAGTTATTAAAATTTTTCTGTTGAATTGTCAATGTCGGTGCGACTCCATCCGTTATTTTAAATCGGCAAACAGAGCTTCCCTTAGAAACTTGACAGACGCTAGAACCGCTGTATTGACAGTCTCCTCCATCAAAATCGTCACGAGAACAAAGCGCATTGTAAACTTCGTTTGTATCTTTTGCGCTATTGTAGGTATTAACAAATGATTTGCATCCAACCGCTTTTTCACGACAAAGCGAACTGAATGATTTCAGATAGACAGAGTTATTATTTTTGTCAGTATATTCTTTACATCCAAGCATTGCCTGAGGCAAAGCTAAACCATTTATGGTTGCGTCGCATTCAGTTGGCGTAGTCCAAGAATTTTTTACCAAATAAGTCTTTTGGCTGGCTTCTTTTAAAATAATGTTATCAATATAAAATCCGTTTCCGCCAAAAAGAGCAAATCGTAAAACAGATGTCGCAGGAACCTGCGCGCCTGTTCTCATGGGTCCAACTTCATAATATTGCCATTCGGATTTAAGAGCTTTTATATTGAAAAAATCTTCGGAAGCGCTTAACATCCCTATTTCCATATTTCCGCCAGCCGGCGCTTTTGCCCAAAAGCTAAGTGTATAAATACTATTTGCGCCGAGAATAGTGGAAACGTTTTTTTCTGTAGTTGCCTGTCCAACGATTGGGAGGACTTTTAATGAGTGGCCTCCGGCATTAAGCGCTTCGGGACTCACAACACCTGGCGCGAATCCGCTGGCGCCCCCTCCTTCAAAGTCATCCTGCAAAACTAAACGCAGATTAGAAGCCGCGGCTCCGCTATAAGCTCTACATCCAGCAGCGGTTGCGCTACAGCTCGCGCTTTCCGGTTTATATCCTTTATATATACAAAGCCCTGTTTGACCCTGCCAAACTCCTCCGGATAAAACACAATCAGGTTCACTACTCTCTGTCTTTCGATAATCATTGCAATCATCTGTCGAAATAATAGTTTTAGAAAGCAATCTATAAGAAATTTGTCCGTTTTGATTATAAAATTCCCGACAGTCGGGAGTATAGCCCGGATCGGTTATGCCTAATTCAAAAATTGTTTTATTACAAAGGACGGGATCGGTTCCCTCTATATACGCTGGAACAGGACCAACTTCTCCAGAAAACGTTGTACCTGTAACTAAACGATGCGAACGAAGCTGATAGCCTTCGGTATCCGAACCCTCCCAAGTGTAAAAGACAGCATTATCAGCTTCTTGTAGTTTTTTACACATTCTTATAAAACTAAAATACTCGAGGGACTCTGTCGCCATATCAGTAAACTCATCACACCCTGCTTCATTAGCGTTACAAATATCTGCTGAAGTCGGTATAAAATAAAGTGGAAATTTTTCTTCTTCAAAAGAAGCTTTTTCTTGTCTGTATGTTTCGTATCCAACGCAGGTTGAAGGACATACATCATTAATACTGGCAACGCCAGAAACCGCCGGCTCACCGGTTTTTGGTGTATATTGTTCACAACCGAACTCCTCTTCTTTGCATGATCTAGTGTATCCAGAGCATGAAGGATCGGTTGAATCAACATCGCAGTCCAAATATTCCGGAGCTATTTTTATATTTTTTGCAATAACGGTTCCATACCCGCTTTTTAAATACGGACTGGCAACTGCGCCTTCTTCAATTTGGATAGCGTCAAACAAAATTTCTCCTTTTGATGCTATTCCCAAATATATTTTTGCGTATAGTGGCGTTGCCGGAGTTAGAAATGCGCATGAAATCCGACTATAAGAATCTCCGGAAATTGATGATTGAAAAATCTGGGCACTCCCCTCCACAAATGCCTGTTCAGCAGAAATATTTCCGTTACAAGTTATGATAATATTTGAAGCATCAAAAATTTTTGTCGCCGAGCTGTCGGTAAATAATGAAAAGCCGATTGAAGCGTTGGAGGTACCGCCAATTGTTGCTTGTTTCGCATAGGCCGAAATAGCATAAGCGGTATTATTTTCTAATTTGATTGTATTAACCGGAGCGATACCTTTTACTCCTTGAGAAATATCAGATATTAATATCGCGGATGCGCCGTCAAAAGCATCAGTTACCAATGATGCGGAAGCTCCTGTTAAAATTGTCCAGTATTGTTTAAAATTCTCACCCTCAAATGAAGAACCCTTTATTAAGTTATATTGAAGCCCCTGTGTTTTATCATAAACCTCGGTACACCCTGCGGATGCTACAGTACATTTTTCTAAATCTTTATTAAAATAAATAGCGCTACCCGGATATAAGCTCCAACTACCGCCTACCTGATCTATGGAGTATGGTCTGCAACCGGCATTAAATGCAGTGCAACTATTAAATTCTAAAGTGTTTCTTAAATAGCTCTCCGATTTATTTTCGCTCGTTCTTGGTTTATAGGTCAAGCAAGAATTAAACTGCTCGTTGCAAACGTCCGCCGAAATACGCCAAATATTTTTTTCTTTTGTGCAGTAGCCCCATCCTCCTATACAATTGCCATTTTCATCTTCCGCAATACATGCTATCGGGTCGGCACATTCTCCTGCGCGTATCGGACCGGCAACCGAAAGGAGCGTCTGTCCATAAACCTGAGCTTGGCATTGCGTTTTTGGAAGACGAAGCACCCAGTTTGGGTCAAGAAGATGACAGTATGGATGCTGGGTATCTCGTTCACCGCTAGAATTACAATTATTAAAAGCGGAAATAACGTCTTGCAATTTTGGCGGGTTTGCCTGATCGGCGCCAATTTCTGTCGCCAGCTCAAAGCCAACAGGTAAAATTCTAGCTTTGCGAAGCTTTACTAAATTACTATAACAATAGCCTGTAAGATAACAGTCTGATTTTTGATTTCTAGAATCACTTGATGAAATAAGAGGTTTACTTCCGTCAAGGTATCCTTGTTTTATTGCTTCTAAAATAGTAACTGGCTCGCCCTGGCTTGCTAATCGCACGGCTGACGCAAAACTATCGTCAATCGCGCAATTATTAATTTTCTTTTCAGTTTCATCACTCGGGCAAGCGGTAAATTCTATTAGAGGATCATAATTTGACGATACGGCAATTTTTGGCTTAATAAGATCGCTAAAAATTTCTTGCGCCTTGCGTCTGCCAACAGCCGGACTGGCTGGCGCGATTGACTTGCTTGAATCAGTTAAAAGATTTCCATTATCATCAGAGATTAGGTCACCAGGAAAAAGACCGACTAAAACATTATTTAAAACATTAGACAACAAAGTATTTGTAAATGTAGAAAGTGCAGCAGGCAAAATCTGCCAAGCGCCTCTTCCTAAGGCATCGGTAAAAGCGCTAAAAGAAGCGATTTGTTGCTGATATGGATGATCAAAATAACTTTTGCCAAAACTTTCTCTAACAACGTCAGTCGGTGTAGTGACCTTACCCGTTACGATATCTGTAACGCTCTTCCATCCTTTATTGTTTAAACGCTCTATAATTGACTCTTGTCTAACCTGTTCTGACTTGGCAATAGCAATACTGTTAAGCTCAAAGGCAACACCCAGCTCTGATTGCCCCCCTTCAAACATAAAGCCAACATTTTTGAGCACTTCACCCGTACTGACAGAAGAAACAAAGGTATCCCAATTACTATATACTTGGTTCCATTCGCATTTTGGCGTTGGCGCTTGATATGCGCTTGCAAGACCAAGCTTAATTTTTATAAAAAGGGTCGGCAATTTTGGAGCACAAAGATTAAATCTCAGCTTACCCAACGTTCCTTCTGATAATGTACCAATAAAATCGCCTGCCGCGTTAAGAGCTGTATCCTTAAAATAATCTCCTACTGATTTTCCGTCAAATAATGGCTTCTGTCCGCTTCCGCCAGAAGCAACCCAAACAGCTGCGTCATACGCAAGTTTTTGAACAAAATAGTTTAGCGCGTTTACCAAAGCGATAGTTCCTGTTTGCATTAATGTAGCGCCAATAG
>PFCS01000016.1:0-2248 GCA_002772895.1 Parcubacteria group bacterium CG10_big_fil_rev_8_21_14_0_10_36_14
AATAATTTATGTGCGGGGTCAAGAGTATTAAAATTGTCTAAATTTTCGTAAAAATTGTGATTTAAAATAATTAAATTTTCCTGATTTTATTGATTGTCGTATATTTTTCATCAGATTATGCATAAAAGTCAGGTTATGGATTGTTGCGAGACGCATGCCTAAAATTTCATTTGCTTTAAATAAATGATGTAGATAGCTCCTGGAATAATTTATGCACAATTCGCATTTGCAATCCGCTTCAATCGGTTTTTTATCCGCGCGATATTTTGCCGACAAGATTCTTATTCGCCCGCTTTTTGTAAAAAGCGTTCCATGCCGTCCGAGGCGGGTTGGCTCTACACAGTCAAATGTATCTACACCGCGTCCCACCGCTTCAAATATATCTTCAATAACGCCAATCCCAAGCATATGACGAGGTTTATTTTCTGGTAAAAAGGGGATTGTCCACTCCAAAACATTTAACATTTCTTTTTTTCCAAATGAACCACCAATTCCAAATCCGTTAAATGGGAGCGCGCTAATAAAGCGGGCGCCTGCCTCGCGTAGTTTTTTATAATCCCCACCTTGGATAATGCCAAAAAGAGCCTGGTCCTTGCGTTTATGCGCTTTGAGACACCTTTCTGCCCATTTATGAGTACGCTCCAGTGATTTTTCCAGATATGCGCGGGAATCGGTCGGAGAAGTACATTCGTCAAAAGCAAAAATAATATCTGCGCCAAGTTTTTCTTGAATACGAATAGAGTCTTCCGGACGTAAAAATATTTTTTTACCGTCCAAATGCGAGCGGAATTCTACACCATTGTCGGTTATTTTTACTAATGATTTTTTATTTGTAGAGGCTTCCGCGCTGTTATTTTTTTTACAAACCTTGCCAACACCATATGCCAAACCTTTGCCTAAGCTAAAAACTTGATATCCGCCACTGTCGGTAAATATCGGTCCCTGCCAATTCATAAAATTATGTAGTCCGCCCATCTTTTTCACTAAGTCTGCACCAGGCTGAAGCATTAAGTGATAAGTGTTTGATAAAATAGAATTAAACCCTATATTCCGTACGTCATTAGAGTCAAGCGTTTTTATGGTAGCTTTTGTAGCGACCGGAATAAAAGCAGGAGTATCAATAACACCGTGCGGAGTAGCAAACCGCGCAACTCGGGCATTTTTTAGTTTTTTAGAAATAGTAAATTTGAACATAAAAAAAGTATTATGTAATACGCATTATATATTATAGTTTTTAATTCGCATAATACATAATACTTAATACATAATACATTTTAATTAGAAAAGTCAAGCTGTGTATTCAAAATTATTTTTTCAGATTTCTCGGGACTTGTTTTATAATCCTGACAGCATCTTCGATTTTATCAACTATTTTGTATAGGTCTTGATCGGCAGAATTTATTGTTTTAAACTTTTTTGCTAATATATTTGTTATAAAATCATCAAGTGGTTTCCAAAATTTCTTTCCAAATAAAACTATTGGTATTTTTCCCATTTTTCCGGTTTCCATTAAAGTTAAAATTTCAAATAACTGATGCATAGTTCCATATCCTCCTGGAAATATAACAAAACCCAAAGATGGCGCCGTTAAAACAAGTTTGCGGGTAAAAGGAAAGAAGAAGCTGGCTGCGTCAGTTACATATTTATTTGTTCGTATAGTATGGTCAAACTTTATATTCATTCCAACTGATTTTGTCCCTGCGTCATATGCTCCATGGTTTGCTGCTTCCATAATTCCAGGGCCTCCGCCGGTTACGATTGAGTATCCTCGTTTTCCAAGAGTATACGCCAAGTTATATGCATCTTTATAATATGGGTTATCTTTGGAAATACTTTTGGTTCCTAGGATAGTAACATCGTCTTTTAGTTTGGTAACAAACTCAAAACCTTCTACTAATTCTGACATAATACGAAATATTCGCCAGTCTGCAGATTCTCCGATTGAGAATTTTTTTGGCACAAAATCAGAAAAAAATGGTCTTTCGTGTGTTTTGGAAATCATCGTTAAAACTTCTTTTGGAGAGTTTGTAATATTAAAAAGTGAAAGGTCTGATTTTTTAATTGAGCCGATTTCTAATGGTCCGCCTTTTAAAAATTTTATAAGTGGTTCCCAATATTCTTTTCCATATAATGCCACAGGTATTTTTGGCATTTTGCCAAGTTCAATCGTATCCATTACTTCAAAAAATTCGTCCATTGTGCCAAATCCGCCGGGAAAATACAAAAAAGCTTGGGACGGAGCGGTTAG
>PFCS01000016.1:2287-15276 GCA_002772895.1 Parcubacteria group bacterium CG10_big_fil_rev_8_21_14_0_10_36_14
TTTTTTTACATATTTATTTAAAACTTGTTCCGAGGGCAACTGAATATTAAGACCAATCGATTCTGCGTTAGCCAGTCCTGCGCCTTTGTTTGCTGCTTCCATAATTCCAGGACCCCCGCCAGTTATAATGCTATGCTTTTTTTTACCCAAAAGATAGGCCACCTCTTCTGCCAATTTATAATATTTATTTCTTGGTTTAGTGCGGGCGGAACCAAAGACCGTTACTTCGCCTTTGAACTGCGAAATAAATTGATAGCCCTCAACAAACTCGGACATTATTTTAAAAATCCTCCAAGTGTCTCGAAAGTTTACAGGTTCATGATATTGATAAAATTGTTTTTTTGCCATATTCGTAATTATATCATAATACGCACGATTTAACACAGAATATATTTTATTGTCGCCTTATTTTAGAATGTGCTAAAATAAAATGAGAGCAAAATTTAAAAGGGAGGAATAAATATAAAGTATATGGACCAAAAAATAATTAAAGAGGGTTTAACTTATAGAGATGTTCTTTTAGTGCCTCAGCGCTCAGCTATTCCAACCCGCAAGTTGATTGATACATCATCTTATTTAACGCGGAATATAAAGCTAAAGATACCAATTGTTAGCGCAAATATGGATACGGTAACCGAATATAAAATGGCCATTGCTATGGCGCGAATGGGTGGCATTGGAGTTATCCACAGGTTTATGACAATTGAGCAGGAAGCAAAAGAGGTGGAAAAAGTTAAACGTTCCGAAAGCTATCGGATAGATACTCCTTATAGCATTTTGCCTGATAAGACATTAGGCGAAGCACGACAGCTTATGAAACGCTATGGAGTGAGTGGACTTTTAGTTGTTGACGAATCGGGAAGGCTGGAAGGAATACTTACACGTAGAGATGAGATTTATGAACACGATGAATTTAAGTTGGTAAGGGATCTCATGACGCCAAAGGAGCGTTTAATTGTTGCATATGAGAACATCGAACTTCAAGAGGCAAAAAAGATTCTAGCTAAACATAGAATAGAAAAATTACCTCTTGTAAATCAGGATAATCATCTTGTCGGACTTATCACCAGTAAAGACATAATAAAAACAATGGAATATCCAAATGCAACAAAGGACGATCGTGGACGACTTCGGGTTGTTGCGGCTATCGGTACAAAAGAAGACGCTTTAGATCGAGCAAAGGCTTTGCAAGAAGCAGGCGCAGATGCGCTTGTGATTGATATTGCTCATGGACACTCGGAGATGGTGATAAACACTTTAGAATTGTTGAAAAATTATAATATTAAAATACCGATAATTGCCGGTAATGTTGCTACTCCGGAAGCTGTGCGTGATTTGATTGCTGCTGGTGCGGACGCGATAAAAGTTGGCGTTGGTCCAGGAAGCACTTGTATCACTCGACTCGTTGCCGGAGTCGGCGTTCCGCAGTTTACTGCAGTTTTGGAGTGCGCCCGTGAAGCCGAAAAACATGGGATACCTATTATTGCTGATGGCGGTGTTGCGTTTTCGGGAGATATAGCAAAAGCAATAGGAGCAGGCGCTTCTATTGTAATGCTTGGTTCGCTTTTGGGAGGAACAGATGAATCGCCGGGAATAACTTTGACAAAAAAAGGAAGAAAATACAAAGTTTCGCGTGGAATGGCATCTTTGGGAGCAAACATTAACAGGGAAGCAAATAAAAACACAGAAAATTCTGATTATGTCGCCGAAGGTGTGGAAGCAATGGTTCCATATCGTGGTTCAGTTGCGGAAATACTAAATCAGCTTGTTGGTGGATTGAAATCCGGAATGAGTTATTCAAATGCAATGACGGTTATTGAAATGTGGCAAAATGCAAGATTTTGTAAAATAACCGATTCCGGTTGGGCAGAATCTAAACCGCATGATGTAGAAGTCATTTAATTGCCTAACAATTAGATGACTTAATCACTAATTATCAATTACGAATTACGAATGATTGAGTCGCTCTGCCTGCCAGTAGGTAGGACCGCCTGTCAGTAAGTAGGTTCGTGATGTGTTATTACATAGCCCAACAGTGTTGAGCTATGTAATTTGTAGTTATGTGCTTCCGACTTGATAAAAAGCCGAATTTGTGTTATATTGATTTTGTATGACAAAAGAAAAAGATCAAAAATTAAAGAGCGGGTTTGCGGTGATTGCTGGCAGGTCAAATGCGGGTAAATCAACGCTTCTAAACGCGCTTATCGGCACAAAGCTGGCAATTACGACAGATAAGCCACAAACAACCCGCCATGCGATTCATGGTGTTCTTCATGACCCTCGGGGACAGATTGTTTTTGTAGATACTCCGGGCCTGCTCTTTAAGAAAAAAGACGCTTTAACAAAAACTTTAAATAAAAAGGCAAAGGACTCTCTTCTAGGTGTTGAAGTTATTTTATATATTGCGGATCCGATGCGCGCAATTGAAAGCGAAGAACAATATCTTCTTCGCGTTTTGGAAGAAACAACAACACCGAAAATATTGGTAATAAATAAAATCGATTTACACGATCCTAAATATTTGGAAGATTATCGCGAACTTGCGGAAAAGTTTGATGATGTGGTGGAGGTATCAGCGCTTTATAATAAGCATTTAAAAACATTGGTAAATAAGATTTTTGAATATTTGCCTGAAGGCGAGCCAATTTATCCGGATTTCCAAATAACCAATGTTGATAACAAATTTTGGTTTGCAGAAATAATTCGTGAAAAAATATTTCACCAAATGTATCAAGAATTGCCATATAATATAAATGTAGAAGTAGATGAAATGGCAACAAGGGATAATGGTATTTTATATATTCATGTGATTATAGAAGTGGGGGATACGCGTTATAAAAAAATGATATTAGGAAAGAGCGGAAGAAAAATAAAAGAAATCGGCACTTCTGCGCGCAAGGATTTGGAAAAAATCACTGGCGGCAAAGTATTTTTAGATTTAATGGTAGAAGTAGACCCAAGATGGATGGAAAAAATTTGAGTGTAGCTCAAATTTTAGTAGCAAGTGGTATGTAGTAAGGGTTCCTGCTCACGCGGGATTTTTTATTGACAAAATATAAAAATATGTGTTATATCTTGCTAAGTTTGGACTTTGATAAATTCATGGCATTTATTCGCTTTTTCCATAGTTCATTCCTTCGATATCCCGCATTACCATACATGTGGGATCTTTTTATAATAATCCCTTCCTTTTCTAAAGGGAGGTTAGGAGGGATTTAATAAGTTATTTATAAATCCTCCTTTTTCCTCCTTCTCCCTCCGGGCTGGAAGCCGAAGGAGGGGAGAATTGATTGTGGGATTTTTTATTTTTTATCTGAATTGTGCTATTGTAATTATATATGGAAGAAAAATTTATAAGCATTATTATCCCTACGTATAACGAAGAAAACTTTTTGCCAAAGCTTTTACGCTCAATTAGAAAGCAGACATATCGCAATTACGAAGTAATTATTGCAGATGCAAAGTCCAAAGACAAGACACGAGAGATCGTGGAAAAATATCATGCCCGGGTAGTAGAAGGCGGGCCGGTGGCAATAGGCAGAAATAATGGTGCAGAAAAAGCAAAGGGAGATATCTTAATTTTTTTGGATGCTGATGTGGTTCTGCCTGATCCGCATTTTTTAGAAAAAACTATAATGGAGTTTAGAAGGAAAAAGTTAGACATAGCAACCTGCCTGCCAAGCCCTATATCGGAGAAGAAGATAGATAAGGTTATGCATGATGCATATAATCTATACTCTATGTTAATAGAAAAATTTAAACCCTTTGCCCCTGGATTTTGTATCTATATAAAACGGTCAATTCATGAAAAGATAGGTGGTTTTGATTCAAAAATAAAACTTGCCGAAGACCATGATTATGTACAAAGAGCGGCGCAATATGGAATATTCGGTGTTCTAAAATCAAAAAAAATATTTGTTTCCGTCCGTCGATTGGAAAAAGACGGAAGAATGCGAACGGCTTTAAAATACTTATTTTGTGGACTTCATATGATGACTCTTGGCTCTGTAAAGTCGGATATCTTTAACTATAGGTTTGGCTATGATGACGACTTTAAACAAGAATCATTAAAGAAAATTAAAAAATAGTGTATAATAAAGGAAGGTATGTTAAAATTTATAAAATCCGAAAAATTTATCTGGGGGAATACCAATAAGGTAAATGAAGAAATAATCAATCGGTTAAAAAAGTTATATAAATTTCATCATTTGGACTGGGAAGATGTCCAGTCAGATATACACGACCCCAAATTGGATGTTTACAAAAATTATTTGTTTGCTATTTTTAATGTTCCTAATTTTAAAGACCATTCTCGTTATGTAATGCTGGAAGAGCTGGATATTTTTATTGGGAAAAATTTTATAATTACAATTCATAAGTGCGGTCTTAAAGAAATTGATGAGCTATTTAAAAAATTGGAAAAAACAGCTTCCTTAAGAAAGGAATGGCTTAGTAAGGGGACGGATTTTATGCTTTTCAAGATCTTGCAGTTATTGTTTAAAACAAGAATGAAGCAGGCGGCAGATCATATTTCTGCAAAATTAATTCATGTTGAAAAAAATGTTTATGTTCATACTGGTCGTCAAAATATTGAAGAATTGGCGACCTTGAGAAGAAATGTTCTTTCTTTTAGGCGTCTTGTTGACCCGCAAAGAGAGCTAATAGCTTCTTTGGCGGTAGATACGCACGGATTTATAAACGACGAATACGAACCGTATTTTGATGATATCAGGGATTATCTGGATAGAATCTGGACCCGACTTTCAAATTATAAAGACACCATTGACGGACTTTATGAAACAAACGAGTCTTTGCTTACTTACAAAACAAACGAAATAATAAAAATTTTGACTATCATATCCGTGGCTCTTATGCCCCCGACTCTTTTGTCCGGTATTTTTGGAATGAATATTGACTTGCCGTTTGTAGGTCAGCCAAATATAGTATGGGCAATTTATGGTTTTATATTTACTGTAACAATGATATTCGTATTTATATTAAAAAAGCGTAAATGGTTTTAGATATATGTGGCGAGAAAAGAAGGCAATAATGAATAAGCAGTTGCCGATAAAAATAACAGACGGCGTGCCGATGGTTGCGCCTAATTTTAATTTGGGGAAAACATTGAGTTATTTGCAAAAAAATATCAAGAAATTTGAAACAATAAATTATATTTATGTTGTGGATAAGAACAAAAAACTTTTGGGGATTTTTTCAATAAAAGAATTATATCGTTTACCAAAAGATACGCTTGTTTCGACGATATATAAAAAATCACCAATTATTTCAATAGAAAAGAAACATCAAAGAAAAGAAGCTGTTTATTTAGCATTAAAACATAATTTAAAATCCATACCCGTCATTGATGAAGGAAAATTTTTGGGTATTTTGCCAAGTGATGCGATTTTATCAATTGCATATCGCGAACTGCATGGTGATATTTTGCAGATGGCGGGAGTTTCTCGTGTTCATGCAGGGTTTGATGATGTTTTGGGCGTATCTGTTTGGACATCAATAAAACATCGTATTCCGTGGCTTTTCTTAGGTCTTATAGGTGGGATTTTTGCCGCGCAAATTATTGGTTTTTTTGAAAACACTCTTTCAAAGAATATTATTTTGGCGGCTTTCATACCGCTTATCGTGTATATCGCAGATGCAGTCGGGACTCAGTTGGAGGCGTTTACAATTCGCGATTTGGCAATATTTAAAAAATTTAGTAAGCTAAAATATTTTTTACGCCAATTTTTTATAGTTTTTTTAATTTCTGTCATTTTGGGTGGAATTATGGCTGGTTTAGTCGTGATTTTATACAACGATTATCAATTGGCGTTTGTTTTGGCGATAGCCTTGGTTTCTGCCTGCGTTACCTCTGTTTTTACAGGAATAATCGTGCCTATACTTTTTAGAAAATTACGTTTTGATCCGGCAAACGCCAGTGGACCAATAGGAACAATAATTCAAGATGTCTCAAGCGTATTCATTTATTTTGTTGTCGCTACGCTTATTTTGGGATGACGATTGACAAAACAATGAAAAAATGATATTTTGAAACAAAGGAGAGAAGTGTGCCAGAAAAGAAAACGCCAAAAAAAAGAAAATGTAAAATATGCGGAAGGGTTCTAAGTATCTATAACAAAAGCAATGAGTGCTGGCATCATTCTATCAATCCAGACGCAACAGGAGACTACAATGATCACATTGGAATAGGGAATAATTGGGTCAGCCAAGAAGGCCATGCAAGAACCAATAGATGATAACAATTCGTATAAACAAGGCAAAATGCCTTGTTTATTTTAAATATAAATAAAAACTTGACGAAAAGTAAAAAATATGCTAATATTACCTCTAATATTAACTTGAGAAAGAGGAGGTAAGAATGACAAAGGTATTGGTTTGTTCAAAGTGTGGCGCAAATCTCAACTCTCATAACGAGATAGGGCTTTGCCACTGTTGCGCTCGGGAGGTCGCCAGGCTATTGGGGTATAATGTCCCAACCGAAGACTCGCCTGAACCCGTCTTTTTTCAAAGGCAAAGCGGTTGCTATGATAGAGGTGGTAACCGCTGGGTATCCTACTGCCCACCCATCCACGGCTAATATCCTGCCTGCCAACAAAAAGGCCTTGCAAATCTGCAAGGCCTTATTTTTTTAATGATATTAAAGAGAGCTGTTTTGGCCAGCAGAATAACCCGTGCTCCAGGCAACCTGCAAATTATATCCGCCAGTCGGACCATCAATGTCCAAAATTTCTCCCGCAAGATATAGATTGTTTATTATCTTTGATTTCATTGTTTTCGGGTCAATCTCTCTTAGGTCTGCTCCGCCCGAAGTTATAACCGCCTTATCAAACCCAACAAGACCAAAAACGCTAAACGTAAATTCTTTGAGTAATTTGACGATTGTTTTTCTTTCGGTTTTTGTTATTTCATTTATTTTTTTATTTTCCGGAATTTTTGATAATTTTATAATAACGGGAATAAGTTTTTTTGGAAGCAGTTTATCTAGACTATTTTTAAATTGTTTATTTTTTTGTTCTTCAAAATCTCTTTGGATTCTTTTGTCTAATGTCGGATAATCCAAAGCTGGTTTAAAATCTATTTTAAGTTTTGGTTCCGTCATTTTTATTTCGCTTATTTTTTTGCTTAAATTTAATGCTATTGGTCCGCTCAAACCATTACTCATAAAAATTAGTTCGCCAAAGTATGAAGCGATTTTGTTTTTATGCCACAAACTGAGTTCTGCGTTTTTTAGGCTTAATCCCTCAAGCTCTTTTACTAGTTTTTCTTTGACAATAATCGGAGTAAGCGCAGGTTTTGGTTCTATGATTTTGTGCCCCAATTGTTTTAGCCATTCGTATCCGTCGCCGGTAGAGCCGGTTTTGGGATAAGATTTTCCTCCTGTTGCGATAATGTAATTATCGGCAACAATCTCTTCATTATTTTTCAAAATTATTTTTTCTATTTTATTTTTATCCAAATTTGTGATGATTTTTTTAACCGGAGAATTGAGTTTTATTTCCACTCTGGAAGTTTTTAAGTATTTTTTTAGGCAATCGGCAACATCTCTGGATTTATCTGAAACGGGGAATACCCTTTGTCCTCTTTCTGTTTTTGTTTTTACTCCGTGAGTTTCAAAAAAAGTTATTATATCTTTATTGGAAAATTTATTTAAAGCAGAATACAAAAATTTTCCATTTTGGCCATATGCGTTTATTATATTTTTCAAATCTTCTTCCGCGGTTGTGATATTACATCTTCCTTTGCCAGTAACTAATAATTTTATTCCCAAATGTTCGTTTTTTTCAATCAAAACAACACGAGAACCGAGCTCTCCCGCGCGTCCCGCCGCCATCATTCCGGCTGGTCCGCCTCCAATAATAGCCAAGTTGAATTTGTTATTCGGCATAAATTATTTTTGGATTAAAGTTTTTTTGTTTACACCTATTACGCAAAGAGCGAAGCGATTTCGCTACAACGTTTCAGTATATGCGATGTTTTGCGGATGATATAATACGCCGAAGGCGAATCACCCCCAAATATGGGTGGAGGCTTTTGGATAAAAGCCGTAACCGGATACTCGTTGTTAGCTGATGTATTCCTTTTCTTTTTTTCTGATAAGAAAACTTGTTTTAAAAAATTTTAAAATTTCTTTTTCCGTTTTGGATTTTGGGTAGAGGGGTCAGGGGTGAATGCCAAAAATTAAAAACTCAACATCTTTTATCCATGAAGAAAAATATTTAAGCAGATCAATTTTTATTAAGTGACTTTGGAATAAAATCATTTTTTTCTAACATATTTACAACTCCACGAAGTAAATAATTATTAGAAAAACTAATTGTATATGTGCGCCCACTTTCTTTAAGCGACATAAGCATTCCTTTTTCTTTAAGTTTTTTTATTATTCTTGATATTTGAACTGCGGATTTTTCTCTAATTATTTTTTTAATGTCGGCCGACTTAACGGCCATTCGCTTGTTGTTTATTACTCCTCGTAATATTTCAAATTCTCTATGTGTAATATTTTCATGTTCAAGTGAAAATTGAATAGATGGCAATAAAATTGATTTGACTAAGTAATCCTTATCAAGGAGTCTGTCAATTTTTTCCATTTCTGTTTTTAATCCATTTAATACATATTCGCACCATTGAAGAGTTTTTATTCTCTCGCCTGAGTCAGCCAAAGATAGCATTTCATAGTATTTATCTCTATCCATGCAAAATATTGCAGTAGGATTAAGAATCCTTCCATTTTTTACCTGAAAACCTTGTTTTATTAGCATGGCATATGTAAACATTCTAACTGCACGTCCATTTCCATTATCAAATGGATGGATCCATGCCATTCTATGATGGGAAAGAGCTGCGATAAGAAGATCGTGCTGTGGATCTGCTTGTTGGTTTATAAATTTAACCAATTCATCCATGTAAGATTGGATGTGAACTTGGTCGGGTGGAATATGTTTTGATTTTTGAATTATTACATTAATTTGGCGGAAATTACCTGGGTAATTTGATCCTTCCCCTCTGGGTGGGGGAGTTAATTTGTTGACCAGGATTTTGTGTATTTCAGATATATGGGCTCTATCTATTTTACCACCTATGGAGATATTTTTTTCTATAAATTCGATAGCATTATCAATATTAAATATTTCCTGAATTTTTTCATCATTTGTTTTTTTGTTTGGTATTTCAATTACCTTTTCTACGAATTCTGCTAGCGTCGTGCGGTTTCCTTCTATACGAGCAGAGCCCAAACTTTCAAACATCTGAAAGATATTTTTTAATTGAAAAAAAATGTACGGTGGAGCACTTCCGCTTAACTTTTTTACTCGTAAATGCTCCAAACCTATTATAGTTTTTGTCAGCGAAGAGCCATAATCAGGTTCGTAGAGTTCTAGTGGAATAATAGAATTTATTAGTTTTTTATCATTAGTCATATTCATTATTTAACATTTATATTGTATAATTGGCTAATTTAAGCTTTATATTATAGATGTATCATATCTAATTATTTAACAAATGTCAAATTAAGATTTATCAAATAATGGTCTACCTAGGAAAAAGAGGGATGATATATTCTCCTCTATAATTAATGAAAAAGAAAGAATTTTATTTTACATATGTTACGAGTATCCGAAGTTTTTCTTCCGCTCCGCTACAGAAAAACTTCGGTGGAGGCTTTTGTAAAAAGCCGTAACCAGACATACCGTGTTATATGATGTATGTTTTTCTTTTTGTCTCGCTTCAGTGAGACCACTTTTCTGTAATGAACAAATTTTATTTTTTTAGGTTAATTAGTTAATAGCTTCCCAATATTTTATCAGTCCCTTTTCATTTTTTAAAACTTTTTCCATTTGTATGATAATCTCGTTTTTATGTTTATTGATATCGAGCGGATAAATAGAAGCTAACGGCAACAATAGTTCAGTTGATTTTTTATAACCCGCTGCCAATTCGGCATAACCTTGCTCCTGAAAATACATAGAGGCGAATTCGCGGCCTAAATATATTTTTTGAGAAAACTCAATAACATCCGATCCTTCTTTCAAATTTTTAATATATCTTGCCATGATATCCAGCGATTCATTAACCGTGCCCTTCATTTTTAACATCAAATCTTTATCGCTTATTTTATTTCCATCGGGCGTAAACCAAAAAACCGTGTGTGTCAGCCCGAAACCGACAGGACAACTTATTTTTGGATCGGTACGATTAACATCCTGCGGGTCGGGAATTATGGCAAATAATTCTTTTTTACTATATCCCTCAATTACATTGTAATCATTGTGGCAGGGTGAACCGGAAGTGCCGAGCGGAATATCGGAAGAAATTATTTGTTTATATTCATCCATCGGCGGATTCAAAAAATATGTCTTCAAATCACCGCCAAGTTCTTTAGTTTTGGGCCACCATGCACCCATGCCATCGTTAAAAAATCTGGATATTCTAACATGGGGAGTAAATCCAAGATTGCTGGCTGCCGTCAGTAAAATATCCGTTGATCCGTTAGCCAAACTAGCCATTGTGCCGCCGTTCGCACCATTCGGCCAATAATAATTGAAACTAATCGCGTTTCCCTGATAAACAAAAACTTTCCGAAATTCTATGCTGGGGTCAAAATGTTTCAACATCATAGCAGTAGTGGCCAGATAACAATTGTTGCCAACTTGTTTGCCGTATTTCGCGGTTTCGTCCTGGTCGGAAATATGAGCCAAATTCATTTTATATTCGGCGGAGTAAGAATATTTGTCCCTATAAAAATACAAATAGCTGATGATAGTGCCAACAACTAAAACAGCAAAAATGATAATGTAAATTATGTTTTTTTTCTTCATACTTCTAGTATTTAATTATAAAAAATAAAATTTGTTCATTATAGAAAAGTGTAAGGCATTAGCCGTAAAAAGAAAAGCATATTTCACATAATGTTCCCGAGTATGCGAAGTTGTTGCGGAACGTAGTGTAGCAACAACTTGGGTAAAAAGCGAGCCGAGCTTTTTACCGCATACTCGGAAACGTTAAACGACCCGGACGGAGCGTAGCAGAGTGAGAGCGCAGCGTGGCGCGACTGAAAGGAGCGAGTTTTGGGCAACAAATAATTACCTTAATTTATAAGTTCTTTTCAGTTTTTTCATCTCCTTTTGCTTGACAGACGCGATTTATTGTGCTAAAATCAAATATTGCAGAGTTTACATTCTGCGTCCCAGCCACGAGGGCGTCGTGGCGAGCCGAACATTGAAGGAGGACACTATGTTCACGTTGAACGAGGTCATCGAGGGACTGAAGGTCGGCAAGTCGTACCAGCGCACGCTGGAGGGCGACGGCGGCAAGGAGTACCTGAGCCCTGCAGGTGAGGGAGATTTCCGCCACGACGTCGCCGGTGAGGCGCACGGTGGCTGGGGCGGCTCCAACACCATGCCCCTCTCGACTCTCAACAACGGCCGCTGGAAGCAGGACGACTGGGAACTCCAGAGCTGACCAGTCAACCACCCCCCGGCCACTACGACCCCCGCGGACACAAGTCTTCGGGGGTCATTTCTTTTGTAGAAAAAATTGAAAAGAGCCCAATCAAAATGTTTTAAAATTATTTGTTGCCCAAAATTGCGTACAACGTTTCAGTATATGCGATGTTTTGCGGATGATATAATACGCCGAAGGCGAATCACCCCCAAATATGGGTGGAGGCTTTTGGATAAAAGCCATAACCGGATACTCGTTGTTAGCTGATGTATTCCTTTTCTTTTTTCCGACAGCAGTCGGAATTGTTTTAAAAAATTTTCAATTTTCTTTTTTCGTCGCAAGCCCTCTTTTAATCATGGACTCCACATCTTTATTTGCATTGACATATTGTATGGTGATGTCGGGGTGTCCATTTTGGAAAACCCTAAAAACCTCATCTACAAATGCCTGTCCAACTGATTCTACATTTTTGAAATCTAGAATTATAGATTTAAACTTTTCTAAACCGATTAGGAGGCGTTTTGCTTGTGATCTTGAAACGTGGGGATCATTGGGGTCAGCACTAAGCGCAACTGCAACTTTTGTTTTCCAAAAACCTATTTCTTGATCCGCGTATTGATCAAAAATTTCTTTAGGAGTTTTTGTTGATTGAAGAGAAATAATCATTGTTATACATGTACCTTTTCCAAAGTTTTCATTTTTTTCTGGGGATAAAAACCATTCTTGGTTTTGAAAACTATAGTATAGATCACTGGAGAGAATAGAAAAGCGATCAAACATTCTAGATGTAAAAAAAATTCCCTCACCCGTATGATTGGAAGGATCTGTTGTAAATTTTCCTTTTGAAAGGTGGAGAATTGATTCCCTTATAGATTCTAGTTGCAGCGCTTCCTGAATTTTCTTAAAAATACCCACGCCATTGTCCATTATTGTGATAGTGAGATTATCATTTTCTAATTTAATGTCAGAATATATCATTGTTCCTTGTGAATGATCAATAGCATTATTGAAAATTTCAGTAAAACCATACGCAGAAATATTTTGTATGTTGCGCGAGTATTTTAGAAGTAATGGTTTTACATATTTAGACCAAATTTGATCTTCTGCTAAACCTGGCTTTATTTTTATAGAAAATTCAATTTCATTGCCGCTAGCCAAAAAATAACGCGTTGCTCTCGTTTTACCCACTTTAATTAAATTTCCTTTTGTAACTTCTCTGGTTACATATCTATGTGCTCTTTGTCTTGAAATGTTATATTTATTAGCTACCAAAGCAACCAAATCACTTGGGTTAGCCTCAGCTTTTTCTAGTATAAAATCGCTTATTTTAGGGTAATTTTCATTCATATATTTATTGTAAATAGTTTATATATCTATTGTAAACCCTTTTAGCGGTCTTTGTAAACCCCCCGATTTATTAGTAAATAATTGATCTAAAAAAGAAAATTTAAAATTTTTTAAAATAATTCTGACTGCTGTCGGAAAAAAGAAAAGGAATATTTCAGCTAATGGGCGGCGGCTATCCGAAGTGG
>PFCS01000017.1:0-2229 GCA_002772895.1 Parcubacteria group bacterium CG10_big_fil_rev_8_21_14_0_10_36_14
GATTAAAAAATTTATAAAATCCATAATTATTTTCCTAAAAGTTTATTGAGTTTATCTTGAAAATAATTGATAAATTGGCTTTCATTGGAAACTAAACGCCAAACGGTAGCATCTTCTTTAATATTATCTTTTCCCGCCGTAATCGCATTTACAAAAAGCGATGATCCCCCAGCTTTGTATTTTATGACCATATCTCTATTTTCCGGCAATTCGCCGTTAATATCCCTAAAAACAATAGTTCCATTTTTATATTCTTCCGGAAATTTTTCTTTGATTGTTTTCAAGGCGTATTCGCCGACCGTAACGCAAGACCAACATTGCTGGGTGGCGTGAAAATGGACAACTTCAATTTTTTCCGCCGAGATTTTTGCCGTGGACATCGGAAATTCTTCTTGACTCTTTGCCGTTTGATTATCAGCACTTTGCGCTTCCGTCGGCTTGTTGCCGTTTTTTACAAACCAAAATGTTATTCCAACAAGGGCAACTCCAATAATTAAAATGATAATTTTATTTTACATAGTTTTTATTTTACAAAGGCATTAAATAAATACCCTATAATTATTATATTGATAGTAGTTATACCGAAAAAATAGACGAGCAATTTTATTTTCATCACTCTTTTCAAAATCAGAGCTTCCGGCAAAGAAAGACCGACCACCGCCATCATAAAAGCCATGGCCGTACCCAAGGGGATTCCTTTTTCTACCAGCGATTGCATAATTGGGATAACTCCGACGGCATTGGCATACATCGGCACAGCCAATATTGTTGCCAGCGGCACTGCAAACAAATTGTCTGCTGTAATATATTTTTCAAAAAAACCAGCTGGGATGAAACCATGTATCGCCGCCCCGACAGCAATTCCCAAGAGCACATAAGGAGTTATCTTTTTTGTCAGATCAAACCCTTCCTGCCAAAATTTCTTAATTAAAACAGTAAAGGTTTCTTTTTGGTTTTTTATTTCTGTCTTTTGGCTTTTTATCTGCCAAACATAATCGGCCACATATTTTTCTAGTTTTAATTTGCCCAAAATGAAACCGCCAAAAATTCCCAAAAGCATTGCCGATATCACATAAAGAATCATGATTTTCCAACCAAATAATCCAGCAAAAAGAACAACTGCTACTTGGTTCACCAATGGCGAAGTAATTAGAAATGACAAAGTTACGCCAAGCGGGATACCAGCCTCGATGAATCCAATAAACAAAGGAATAGAAGAACAAGAACAAAAAGGAGTAATCGTGCCAAAAATTGAGGCTAGCAAATAATCAACCCCATACCATTTTCGCGAGGCCAGAAAGTCCCGCAGTTTTTCTATTGGCAAGTAATGCCGGAGAATGGCCATAAAATAATTAATGACCAAAAGCAATAATAATATTTTTATCGAGTCGTAAATAAAAAAATTAACCGATGTCCCAAGATGAGCTTCCGGGCTTAAGTTAATAATTTTATAGGTTAGCCAATCGACTAATACTTGTATCGGGTAAAAAATATCCATAATTTTAATTAATAGTTACCGCCACAACTGCAACCTGATTTTTTCTCCGCCACATCAAAATCATTGCCACAGTCGTTGATAATCTTTTTAATTTTTTCTATATCCGAAACCGATCCAGTCATCACTGGTTTACCATTTATTGCCAAAACAGGGCTGGACATTACGCCCATTTCAACAATTTTTTGGATGTCAGTGATATATTCTACTTCTGTTTTAAAATCCAGCTCTTCAACCGCTTGTTTAGTCAGCTCAAATAACTTTTTGCAGGTCGGGCAGCCCGATCCCAAAACTTGAATTTTCATGGTTTTATTTTTCATAGGAATTTAAAAATTTATTTAATAATTCTGAATAACTTTTTATGACTTTTTTATTGATAGAGTAGATGACCTTTAACCCTTCTTGCCGAGATAAAACCAGTCCAAGATCTTTTAATACTTTCAAATGATGAGAAACAAGATTTTGAGCCAAATCTAGGTATTGCCAAATATCACAAACGCATTTTTCGCCGTCCCTCAAAATACAAAGAATTTTTAATCTGTTTTCCTCGGCAACGATTTTTAAAAACTCGGCTGTTTTTAGCAATTCATCGGCAGATTTCTTATTTTTACAACATTTCGATTTCATATTTGAATCAATTTAATTATATCAATACTTATTGATATTGTATTAAATTTAATTTTGGTTGTCAAATTATAATTTTTTTGGTATGCTAAATTCATATTTAGGCGGCA
>PFCS01000017.1:2261-36485 GCA_002772895.1 Parcubacteria group bacterium CG10_big_fil_rev_8_21_14_0_10_36_14
GTAGTGAAGCATTTCCGCTGTCTTGGTATCAAGACATCAAAGCAAAACAATTTTCAAATCCTTTTAAGAAAAATTTGGCGGGCTGGCATTAAAAAATTGAAAGAAAGTTGTTTTGCTTTGCTCGTCGAAGTTCGGCGGACGGAAACGCGGAGCGGAGTTAATCAAGCATTTTTCGTTCAAAATAGGTTCGAGCTTCGTTCAACAATTGCGATAAAAAAATCTTAACAGAAGTGTTTTTTATAAATTAAAAAGCCGCTTCTCAAATGAGAAACGGCAATAAAATAAAGTTACTTCTTCTTTTTGAATAGTGATGACTCGGGGGGAATCTGACGCTCCTGCTCATATTCCTTAACCCCAAGAACTTCTACTTCAAACCAAGGACGCAACGAATCTGTGAAAACAGACCGCAAAAAAGGAACGTTTAGAAATACATCATTCACAAGATCGATCAAACTTCCAACCCTTCCCTCCAAAAGCTTAATAGTAAATCTAAGATCATGGATACGTTCATCCAAGCATTTTGCCATTGGGCTGAGCTTAATAACCGGTAATTCTACTTGGGCGATACTAAGCCCTCGTCTGCCAAGAGATGCCTGCGTTTCTGCTCTGAAGATATTCCATGCCATAAGCGGAACGAGCAAATCCATATCCTTGTAGATTTTCATCGCAAGGATTGAGCGTAAAACACCGGACGGGTCACCTAGAAAGTGAGGCCTAACTGCAAAGATTCCGGCATTCAAATTAGTGAAGGCTCCAAAGATATGTTGATCACATCTGCTCATTGCATAGCTAATAAAAATATCAACCATCAGCGCTTTGCGGACTTCTTCGTTATCCGTCAAAAAACCTTCAAGCGACTTCTTGTTATCAATATGCAAAATTTTTGGAGTTCCGAGGATGAGATTGTTCGGCAACGTTCGCGCTTTGTCTACAAATTGAGTAAAGTGCCTGGTGTCATACCTGAGCATAGCGGTATTGAAGACAACGATATCAAAGTCATCTTCAAAAATAACTTGAGACAGAAGGCTAAAAGCCCTGCGCATCAACTTATCTCCGCGTCTAAACGGCACCTTAATATCAAAAAAACCGGAATGAAAAGCCAAGTCAGCCATCTCGTCGTCTTCTTCAGAAAACGAAATTGCAGTCAAGGCATTTTTGTATTTTGCTAGGATAGCGCGTCTATATTCACCAACTCGATGAACTGTAGCTTCGGTCGGAAAAAAAAGAAAAACAGGTCTCTTTTGCATCGCACCCTCCGGATCTGCGTTGTAATGAACATCAACATAGAATTTAGCAGAAATTTTAATATTTGTCAAATATTTGATATAAGATATAATATAGAATTAACGTCATATATTTTATATGAAAAAGATAAATTTTTTAACTTCTGACGGAGTAAAGATTGTTGGAAACTGGTTTCCTGTAGAAAATGTAAAAAAATATGCCGTTCTGCTTCATATGAGACCGGCAACAAAAGAGTCCTGGGACGAGTTTGCAAAGAAGCTGGTTGAAGCAGAGATATCCGCTTTGGCGATTGATTTGCGCGGGCATGGCGAAAGCATTAAACAAAATGGGGTAAAAATAGATTACAAAAATTTTCCAGACGGAAGTCATGCTGATTGTAAAAAAGACGTAGATGCAACAATAAATCGGTTAAGAGAAGCAGGAGCTTCTGACGAAGATATAGTACTTATAGGAGGCTCTATTGGCGCTAACCTGGCTATAGACGGGATGTCGCGTTATTCAAAAATAAAAAAAGGAGTGGCGCTTTCGCCTGGTATTGAATTTTTGGGCATATCAACCGAAGATGCAGTGAAAAATTTATCAATAAAACAAAAATTATTTATGGTTGCTTCGGCTGATGATACCTATTCATATGATTCTGTAAAAAAATTGCACGGGTTGAATCCTGATTCAACAGAGATTGAGTTGTATGATACCACAGGGCATGCTACAAAAATGTTTGCTTCCGAGCCGGAGCTGATGGAAAAATTAATAAATTGGTTAAAATAAAAATTAATAAAAAAATATGGAGTTCAATGATTACCAACAAAAATCAAGAAAAACCGCTATTTATCCCGATCTGGGCAACAATCATATCTATCCTACGCTTGGACTAATGGGAGAAGCAGGAGAAATCGCGGAAAAAGTAAAAAAAATAATGCGAGATGACGGCGGACTGATAAGTGAAGAAAAAAAAGAACTTCTTTCAAAAGAGCTGGGAGATGTTTTATGGTATTTAACTCAACTGGCAACAGAATTTAATCTTTCGTTGGATGAAATCGCAAATCAAAATATAGAAAAATTGTATTCCAGAATGGAGCGCAACCAGCTTCACGGATCGGGAGATAATAGATAAATGTTAAATGACGAATAAATAATCATATCACTTACACGCTATGCTAATAGATACCCACGCCCACTTAAACTTTAGTGCATATAAAGATGACCTCGACGAAGTAATAGACAGAACCTTGGAAAACAACACCTGGGTTATTAATGTTGGTTCGCAAAGCACAACCAGCGAACGCGCGGTCGGAATAGCAAATAAATATGAAGAGGGGATTTATGCTGCCGTGGGACTCCACCCGACTCATCTTTTTTCAGTGCATATTGATGAAAGCGAAGTTGATGTAAAATTTAAAAGCAGAGCCGAAGATTGGGATTACGAATTCTATAAAAAACTGGCGCAAGATAAGAAGGTAGTTGCAATTGGAGAAATGGGGTTGGACTACAATTTTATTCCGGATAATGTGGATAGAAAAACCGCAGAAAAAAAACAGCAAGAAGTTTTTCGCAAAGGGTTGGATTTGGCCGATGAGTTGGATTTGCCAATTATTATCCACAACCGCGACGTGCATGATGAAATTATCCCAATCCTAAACGAATATGTTAAAAATGGCAAATTAAAACGGCGGGGCGTAATCCATTGCTATACCGGTGGATGGCAAGACGCTGAAAGATACATGGATTTAGGTTTTTTAATAGGTTTCACGGGAATAATAACTTTTAGCCCGCGCAAAAATAATGAGGCGCAACAAGAAAAAATCCTAGAGGTTGCTCGTAATATTCCTATGGATAAATTTATGATAGAAACCGATTGTCCATATCTTACTCCGGAGCCAAACAGAGGAAAGCGCAATGAACCTCTTTTTGTGCGATATGTTATGGAAAAAATAGCTGAAATAAAAAAAGTTACTTTTGATGAGATAATAAATGTTTCCACAAAAACAGCAAGAGATTTTTTTAAAATTTAAAATTCCTGCCTTTTGGCAGGAATTATTTTTTTGGCAAGAGATCTTTTAAAAGATCTCTTTTCTTTTCCAGAAGCTCTTTTAAATGCGATATCTCTATGTGCCAGGTAAACGAGTTCCTCAGCTGTTGCATTTGTCCGTTTCGGCTCAAAATCCCTACAACTTCTCCATTAAAATTAAAAATCGGGGCTCCGCTCATTCCGGGGAGAGTGTGCATATCCGATCCGGTCATAATAGTGTCCAAACCATCAGACAAAGAGTAAAAGCGCGTATGCATCAAAACGTGACCAAAAGATATCTTATCGCTATAATCCATGAATCCATCCTTATCAAATATTTTACCAAAGTCATTTAGCAACGTCCGTCCGATAGTAAAAATCGGTTCGCCTGATTTTTGCACATTTTTAGCAACTTTTACCGTGCTTCTAAAGCGATGGCCAATGTAGAGAATTGATAAATCATCTTTTTCGGAATTTACTTCAAATAAAACTTCTTTTACAATCGGCCTGCCATGTTCATTAAATCTAATAAATTTTGACGCCACGTTTTTATCTCTTAAAACGTGATAAGCTGTGAGAACCAGCCCTTTCTCATCTATAATTACCCCAGTACCGAAAGTGACAATACTGCCAGATAAATTATTACCATAGACAAAGACTATATTTTTTCTGTTTTCTTCAACTTTTTGAAGCGCGATTTCATGTTTGCAATACACGGTATTTGCTGTGTGCACATATCGCGTTTCTCTAATAATTCTTGTACATCCACAGAAAAATAGGGCTAAACTTACAAGAAAAAGTACATACCTCATGGCGATCTCCTTTTTTGAACGAACTCCTTATTAAACATTACCAAATACCACTAAAAGTAGCAATTTTTTAGGCACTTGATATATTTATAAATATTTGCTAAACTATGAAGCGTTAGTGTATATAAAAAAATATGACAAAAAATAACGGTATGTGGCAGGCGTTATCGCTTGCCGGTCAGCTTGGTTATACAATTGCTGTACCTCTGGTCATATTAGCTTTAATCGGAAGGTTTTTTGATAGAAAATATGACAGTTCGCCATGGTTTTTACTGGGAGGTATTTTTTTATCTTTGATTATTACAAGTATTTGGATTACAAAAAAATCAATGTTAATAATGAGAGATATAACTGAAGATCTAAAAAAAAACAAAACGAAAGTCTCGCAAAGTTAGCAGAAAATAACGAAAAAATTACTCGTAATTCGTAATTAATAAGTCATAATTGGATTATGCACATAAGTTTGGCCGCTGAACCAATGTTTAAAATCGGCAGTTTCATAGTTACAAATACACTTATAATGTCAGTTATTATTTCAATAGGTTTAATAGCGCTTGCTTTGATTTTACAAAAAAAAATGCAAGAAAAACCAAGAGGACTGCAAAACCTTATAGAACTCTTAGTAGAAAAACTTCTAAATTTTATGGAATCCGTAACTCAAGATCGTCGCCAAGCGGTAAAATTTTTTCCAATTGTGGCGACGATCTTTGTTTTTGTAATTCTTTCCAATTGGTTGGAGATCGTACCGGGCTTGGGAACGATTGGTTTAAAAGAAATGGTTCATGGAGAAGCGATCATTATCCCTTTTATTCGGTCTTCATCGGCAGACTTAAATTTAACATTAGCTATTGCTATCATTTCTGTCGTTGCGACGCAAATATTTGGCATCATGGCAATCGGATTTTTCAAGCATTGGGGAAAATTCATTAGTTTTAAGGGTCCAATTGAATTTTTTGTAGGACTATTGGAACTGATATCCGAAGTGGCAAAAATGATTTCTTTTTCATTTCGGTTATTTGGTAATATTTTTGCGGGTGAAGTTCTATTGACAGTTGTGTTATTTTTGGTACCCTATATAGTGCCTTTGCCTTTCCTATTTTTAGAGATATTTGTCGGGTTTGTGCAGGCTTTGGTGTTTGCAATGCTTACATTAGTATTTTTGAAAATGGCAACAGTTTCTCATGATGAGCAACATTAATAGTGCGTTTCTCTACGCAGGTTAAAGATATATTATTTAACCCTGTGGAGAAATACATTAATAATTAATTATATCCGAAGGCCGACGTTAAAAATCAAACTACCGTCGAATGCAGTAGGATAAAAGCGTATGGAAAACGAAGTGGTACAGCAAGCAGCCGGTTTGAGCCTTGAGGCTATAAAATCCATGGCAGCGGCATTTACAATCACCATTGGCGCATTTGCGCCAGCTTTGGCAATTGGTAAATTAGCGGCAAAAGCTATGGAAGCCATCGGCAGAAATCCGGAAGCTGCTCCAAAAATCCAAACAGCAATGATTTTATCAATTGCGTTTGCGGAAGCTATCGCGATTTATGCATTGGTTATCGCTTTGATAATCAAATTTGTTTAAGGTAAGACTCTCGGCGGCAAATTTTGCCGCCCCAAGCTTTGACTTAAATAACTATATAATATATGGAAAGTTTACTAGACAAATTAGGCGTTGATTGGAAGCTTTTATTAGCTCAAGCCATTAACTTTTTAATTCTTTTGGCTATTTTATATAAATTTTTATACAAGCCGGTTTTAAAAACTTTGCACGATAGAGAAGAAAAAATTGATAACAGTCTAAAACAGGCTGAGAGAATAGAAGAAAACTTATTCAAAAGTGAGGCTGAGAAAGCAAAGATCATCGCAGAAGCCAGGAATGAAGCGGGGAGAATTATTGCCGAAGGAAAAGATACTTCCGATAAAATGCGGGACGAGCTTGTTAATACGGCAAAAATTGAAGCTACGAATGCCTTAGAACAAGGTAAAAAACAATTGGCTATAGAAAAAGAACAGATGTTTAAAGAATTGAAAGGCGAAGTTGCCGATATGGTCACAGTAGCAACAGAAAAAATATTACGTAATAAAATAGATGGAAATTTGGACAAAAAAACTATTGAAGAAAACATAAAGGAATTATAAATATGAAGAATGGTGATAAAATTTACGCTATTGCGCTTTATGAGGCGCTTCTAGGAAAAACCGGTATAGAAAATATTATCAATAATTTTTTAAAACTTTTAAAAGAAAAATCACAGCTTCATAGGATGGATAAAATAATTGTAGAATTTGAAAAAATATATAATGAAAAGAATAATATCGCAAAATTGAAAATAAAAAGCGCTTTTCCGTTAGATAGCCAGGTTGTGGATAAAATTGCAGAGGCTCTCAAACTAAAGAAATATGAATTGGAAACATCTATTGATAAAGAGCTTATTGGCGGATTTGTAGCCAAATATGGGGATACTTTAATCGATACAAGTATAAAAAATAACTTAAAAGAGTTGCATAATAAATTAATAAAATAAACATATGGATAAAAATGTAATTATTGATCAAATAAAAAAACAATTAGAAGATTTTAAGCCTTCGGCAGAAAGTCAAAAAATCGGTAACGTTTTGGAAGTTGCCGACGGCATTGTGCGTTTAGACGGACTTTCAGACTGTATGATGCAAGAAATGATTGATTTCGGAAACGATATCTATGGAGTGGTGCTAAACTTGGAAGATGGTGTTATTGGCGCAATGATTTTGGGTGATTTTGAACACATCAAAGAAGGGGATACGGCAAAAACAACCGGAAAAATTTTATCAGTACCAGTAGGCGAAGCGCTTATCGGAAGAGTTGTAAATCCATTGGGGGTACCTTTAGACGAAAAAGGAAAGATAGAAAGCGATAAATTTTATCCTGTAGAAAAAATTGCTCCAGGCGTTATCAGCCGTAAATCAGTAGATACACCCGTTCAAACAGGCATTAAAGCTATTGATGCTATGATACCGATTGGCAGAGGTCAGCGTGAACTTATTATCGGCGACCGCCAGACAGGAAAAACCGCTATTGCTATTGATGCGATTATCAATCAAAAAGGCAAGGATATGATTTGTATTTATGTAGCAATCGGCCAAAAAGAATCAAAAGTAGCGCGAATTAAGGCAAAATTGGAAGAAGTTGGCGCAATGGAACATACAATTATTGTTGTAGCTGGAGCATCAGATCCAGCATCTCTTTCATATATCGCGCCTTATTCCGGATGCGCTATGGGAGAATATTTTATGGATCAAGGAAAAGATGTGCTTGTTATTTATGATGATTTATCAAAGCAAGCCTGGGCATACCGCGAAATTTCGCTTTTACTTCGCCGTCCACCAGGACGTGAAGCATATCCTGGAGATGTATTCTATCTTCATTCACGTCTTTTAGAACGAGCTGCTAAACTTTCTGACGCAGAAGGCGGTGGCTCATTAACAGCGTTGCCTATTATAGAAACACAGGAAGGCGATGTATCGGCATATATTCCAACAAATGTTATTTCCATTACAGATGGACAAATTTATCTTGAAGGCGATTTATTTTACAAAGGTATCCGTCCGGCTCTAAATGTTGGGCTATCTGTCTCTCGTGTTGGTTCTGCAGCCCAAATAAAAGCCATGAAGCAGGTTGCCGGAAAATTACGTCTAACTCTTGCTCAGTTTAGAGAACTTGAAGCATTTGCACAATTCTCTAGCGACTTGGATGAAGCAACAAAACAACAAATTGAACGCGGAAGAAGAACAACAGAAATTTTGAAACAAGGACAATATGAGCCAATGTCAGTTGAAAACCAAGTTGCTATTATTTATGCGACAATAAACGGTTTTCTTGATGATGTAGAAATAGAAAGAGTAGGCGAGTGGGAAAGAAAATTCCACGAATTTTTGAATATGCAAAGAGGCCAACTTTTGGAAAAAATCAGAACGGAAAAGGCTTTATCTCAAGAATTGGAAGCAGAATTAAAACAAGCGATCGAAGATTTTAAAAGAACTATCTAATAATAGTTGCGAAGCGACATAATGTCTATCCGTAATTAGTAATTAATTTGCTATGCCAGCAGGAACAAAGGCGATAACACGCCGAATAAAATCTGTAACAAACACAAAAAAAATCACCAAAGCAATGGAGATGGTTTCTGTTGCCAAAATGAGACGCGCAACAGACAGTGTTTTAGCTACCAGGCCATACAGCAATTTAGCATGGCAAATAATAGGCAACATTAGCAAGAGCAAAAATAAAATTGCTCATCCATTATTAGAAAAGAGAAGTGGACAAGGAAAAATAATGGTAATACTAATCACTTCCGACAAAGGATTATGTGGAAGTTTCAATAGCCAGATGTTTCGAGAAATAAAAAAGTTTGTTTTGGATAATTCTGATAATAATAAAATTGATTTTGTGGTTGCAGGCAAGAGAGGCGAATTATTCGCTCTTCGGGAAAAAATGAATATTACCGCAACCTTTGAAGACTTATTAAATAAAACAAAGTTTACTGATATAAAACCAGTCGCAAAGCTTGCGATGAATAAGTTTGTTGATAAAACATACGACAAGGTCTATGTAGCTTACACGGATTATATTTCAACATTAAATCAAAAAGCTCGTGTAAGACAACTATTGCCGATTATTCAAGACGATAACCTTGGCGATATAGGAAAAAAAGATGAGACACCGGAACAGACCGAAGCGCAAAAGTCGTTAGATTATATTTTTGAACCGCAAAAAAAAGAATTATTAGAAATGTTATTGCCAAAAATAGTTGAAACGCAGATTTTTCAGGCAATTTTAGAATCGGTCGCATCAGAACATTCCGCAAGAATGGTAGCAATGAAAAACGCAACTGACGCTGCAAACGAAATGGTAGATGATTTAACGCTTACCTTTAATAAATTAAGGCAAGCCGGAATTACGAGAGAAATATCGGAGATATCGGCAGGAAAAGCGGCATTAGAATAAAAGTATAGTATAAAAATACGGCTCAATGGATATGAGCCGTAAAGCGAGAGTCACCGGGTTTTACACAGTTCATTATAACGTATCTTTTCTCAGTGCTTATAACTGCGAATTTCAAAATTACTTTTAGGTATTTTCCTCCTTTATTGGCTATACCTTCATAAAGTCAATTCTGAAAATCCTATAAGAAATGTTCTGACAATGAGGGCATTGCGCTTTCTTCTTATGCTTTAAGATGTAATTGAGCTTTCCGATATCAAGATCATTTTCTGTGAGCTCTCCGTCCGGAAGACGCATTGTGGCAAAGACATCTACGTCCCACAAACCTTCGCAACTATTGCATTTTAGTTTGACTGCTAAATGCACAGGTCTACTACCAAGCTTTTTTACTAGCATTTCACACCGCCCTTGTCCTATAAATAACCTTAACATAAAAAATTAATAATTGTGAATCAAAACTATGTAACATGTAATGCATAACACGTAACAATTAAAAATATTTAATTGTGTTATATGCACTTGTTACACATCAAATACTTATGAATGGAAAAATAAAACAAGTTATCGGTCCGGTTGTAGATGTAGAATTTCCTAAGTCCGTATCCGGCGAAAGAGGAGAGCTTCCAGCAATTTATACCGCACTAAAAACAAAAATACCAGGCGGTAAGACTTTGGTTTTAGAAACACAGCAACATTTGGGTGATGATGTTGTCCGTACAATAGCCATGTCATCAACTGACGGCTTAGTTCGTGGACAAGAAGTAGAAAATACTGAAAAGCCAATTTCTGTACCCGTAGGAAAAGAAACTTTAGGTAGAATGATCGATGTGACAGGTCAGCCAATTGACGGAAAAGGTGAAATCAAGACAGAAAAATCTTATCCAATCCACCGTCCGGCACCGAATTTTGCAGACCAATCAACTCAAACAGAAATTTTTGAAACAGGTATCAAAGTTGTAGATCTGATTTGTCCATTTATGAAAGGTGGAAAAGTAGGACTATTTGGCGGAGCCGGTGTAGGAAAAACTGTTGTGGTTATGGAGCTTATTAGAAATATTGCATCAGAACACGGCGGATATTCTGTTTTTGCCGGAGTAGGCGAAAGAACTCGTGAAGGAAATGACCTTTGGCATGAGATGAACGATTCTGGAGTTATTGATAAAACGGCACTTGTCTTCGGACAAATGAACGAACCTCCTGGAGCTCGCGCTCGCATAGCTCTAACAGGGCTTTCTTTGGCAGAGTACTTTCGTGACGAAGGCGGACAAGACGTTCTTTTCTTTGTTGATAATATTTTCCGTTTTACACAAGCAGGTTCAGAGGTATCTGCCTTGCTTGGACGTATTCCTTCAGCAGTGGGTTACCAACCGACGTTAGCAACAGAAATGGGACAAATGCAAGAGAGAATTACATCAACAAGCAAAGGCTCTGTCACATCCGTGCAAGCTGTCTATGTACCTGCTGACGATCTTACAGATCCGGCGCCAGCAACTACTTTTGCCCACTTAGACTCAACTGTTGTTTTGTCCCGCGGACTTACAGAACTTGGTATTTATCCTGCAGTCGACCCTCTTGATTCCAATTCTACAATTCTTGATCCAAAAATTGTAGGCGAAGAACACTATAACATTGCTCGCAGAGTACAAAAGGTTTTGCAAAGATACAAGGATTTGCAGGATATTATTGCTATTTTGGGAATGGAAGAATTATCCGAAAATGACAAACTTACTGTTTCTCGCGCAAGAAAAATTCAAAAATATTTATCACAACCTTTCTTTGTCGCAGAAACATTTACCGGAACTCCGGGAAAATATGTATCATTGGCTGACACTATTAGTGGATTTAAAAAGATTTTAGATGGAGAGTTGGACTATATTCCAGAACAGGCCTTTTATATGAAAGGTTCAATTGATGAAGTATTGGCAGAAGAAAAGAAAAAATAATATCGTACTTCTCCACAAGGTCGAACAATAATATTTTTCGACTAAGCAAAGCGTGTGGAGAAATACCTATGTATGTTAAATCTCAAAATAACAACTCCAGAAGGCGAGACATTCAATGATGTGGTAGATTCTATAACAATCCCTACAAAAATGGGTGAAATTACAATACTTCCAAACCACATTCCATTGGTTAGCGCAGTTATGCCGGGTGAAATTATCGCCAGAAAAAAAGATAAAGAAGAATATCTCTCTGTTTCTACGGGGTTTGTTGAGGTTTCAAATAATAATGTTACTCTTTTGGCAGATACTGCAGAAATGGTGGATACATTAGTTGAAGAAGAGATTTTACGAGCCAAAGAACGCGCAGAAAAACTTCTGACAGAAAAGAGACAAGAATCTGACGTTGCCTTTGCAGAAGTGGCAGCTATATTAGAACGAGAAGTGGTTAGACTAAAAGTTTATCGCCGTCGCAGACACGGTAACAAAAATTTAGAAATAAATAATTAATAAACAAGGATGTACACTATGTCTCACACATGTAAAAATATCGTAATTCATTGCATTGACTTCCGTTTGATGGATCAACTTTTTGATTGGTTGAAAAACGAACAAATGGTAGTGGATACTTGCGATGAAGTTGCGGTTGCAGGTTCAATAAAGGATTTGGTTCGTCCACAAAATCCAGGGGAAGCGGAATTTATTTTGAAGCAAATAGAGATATCTGCTCGCCTTCATAAGATAGAGCGGGTTATTATTATGAATCATACAGACTGCGGAGCTTATGGAGGAAAAAGCGCATTCAACGGAGACGAGGACGAGGAAAGAGGCCATCTGGAAGATATGAGAAAAGCTGGAGAAATAATAAAAAATAAGTGGACACATCTTGAGATAATGCTTGTGCTCGCCAACTTAAATCCTAACGGAAAGATAGACTTTAGAAAAATGGCATAGAAAAGGAGGCAAAGCGTGGCAAAAATCTACAGAGTTAGAATAGAAATTGTAACTTCACCATATCCGCTTATTAAATGTGAGAGTTGTCAACTGCGTTTCTTAGTTAAATTCTTTGATATATTGACTGAAGAAAAACCAAATGAGAACAATAGCATCACTCACGGTGAAACAATCATTGCCTGTCTGCATTGTGGGCATGAAAAAAGAGGAACTTTTAATAGTATCCCCGAAGCAAAAAAAAGATGAGCAAAATAACTAATCCCGATTATCCGGGATTTTATTTTTCTGCTACAGTTATATATATGAATATAAAGAAGGTGTACAAAAAATTATATGGTTATTTTGGTTCACAAGGGTGGTGGCCAATTTTTGATATAAAAATAGGGGAATGCAAATATAATTGCTCGGAAAATATAAAACAAAATAATAAATTTGAGATATGCATTGGCGCAATTCTAACACAAAATACTGCTTGGAAAAATGTAGAAAAAGCACTGGCAAATTTGTCGCCAGAAATATCGCCTGAAAAAATACTAACACATAAAAAATTAGAAAAAGTTATCCAGCCAGCAGGTTATTATAACCAAAAAGCAAAAAAGTTGCGCATATTTAGCAAGTGGTGGCTACAAAATAAAAAAGCAACCCGTGAAGAATTACTCGGACTTTGGGGTATTGGTCCAGAAACTGCTGATTCAATGTTGTTGTATGCCTTTAATCAACCAATTTTTGTTATTGATACCTACACAAAAAGATTATGCAAAGAGCTGGGTGTAGAATTTAAAGAATATGATGAATATCGTAAATTTTTTGAGTCGCAACTACCTCCTGACCCAAAACTTTTTAACGAATATCACGCGCTTATCGTCGCATGGGGCAAGCTATATACCAAAGACAAAGAAAAAGTAGTAAAAATAATCGCCTCATAACATATGAGGCGATTAAAAAAGAGTTTTAGCCAAAACTCTTTACAATGGAACGCGTACATCGCCACATTTTTCACATTGCTTGGTGCCAAAATAAAAATGAGCAAGTATCAATTAAAAAAGAACTATTATTAGCTCTTAATCTTTAGCTCTAATGAGCAAAAGAGGCACCCTATCATCTCCGACACTCAGTTTGGGTGTCGAACGAAACTTTCAGCCATCCTTTAGCTGTTCTTCAAAAAATTTTAGCAATGATATATAGTCATGAACATTGTCTGTATAAAGTCTATAATTTTCTGTTTCTACAACCAGTTTATAATCGGGATTAGACATCCTTCCCCCTCCTTGCTTTTGCTTACAATTTAGCATAAAATTAGAGAAGTACCAACAGACTATAAAAAAAGGAAGGAGCTATACTGCAATATATGTCAAACCTTTTGACCAAATTAAATTCCGAGCAAAAAGAGACTGTTTTACATACAAACGGCCCTCTTTTGATAATTGCCGGCGCAGGAACTGGCAAAACATTCGCATTAACTCAAAAAATTGCCTACTTAATTGAAAAAGGGCTGGCAAAGCCTGACGAAATATTAGCATTAACCTTTACCGACAAAGCCGCAGGAGAGATGGAGGAGCGCATAGACCGTCTACTTCCTTATGGTTATGTTGATTTATGGGTTTCTACATTTCATTCTTTCTGCGAACGCATTCTAAAAAATCATGGAACAGAAATTGGTCTTCCGGATTTTAAATTACTTTCTACAACAGATGCTTGGATGCTGATGCGGAAAAATTTTGCTAAGTTTGATTTGGATTATTATAGACCAATGGGAAACCCAACAAAATTTATTCATTCTCTTTTAACGCATTTTTCCCGCGCAAAAGATGAGATAATAACTCCACAAGAATATCTAAAGTATGCGGAAGATGCCAAACTTGATGGTGATAATACCGAATTAGTGGCAGAAGAAAAGAAAAAATTATTAGAGGTTGCAAGTGCTTATCATATATACAATCAGCTTTTACTGGATGAAGGAGCCTTAGACTTTGGCGACCTGATAAACTATACATACAAATTATTTAAAGAAAGAAAAGGCGTACTAAAAGAATATCAAAATAAATTTAAATATATTTTAGTTGATGAATTTCAGGATACAAATTTTGCTCAATACGAACTGATAAAATTGTTAGCAGAACCGAACAATAATCTAACTGTAGTTGGAGATGATGATCAGTCAATCTATCGTTTTCGTGGCGCGTCAATGAGTAATATCCTGACCTTTACAAAAGACTTTAAGGAGGCAAAGCGTGTAGTGCTTACAAAAAACTATCGCACAGGACAAAAAATATTGGACACTTCTTACGAATTTATAAAACAAAATAACCCAAATCGGCTTGAGGCAAGCTTGGACAATCTTTCAAAGAAACTCGTTTCACAAACAAAGAGTGAAGGCGAAGTGATTATAATAGAAGAATTGTCATTAGAGGAAGAGGTAGCTGGCGTAATGAAAAAAATAATAGAACTTAAGGAAAAAGACAAAGAAGCAACTTGGAGTGATTTCGGCATTCTCGTTCGAGCTAATGAGTCAGCCAGACCATTTATTCATCAGGCAGAAACATTAGGGTTGCCTTACGAATTTTTGGCTTCCCGCGGGCTTTATTCCAAACCGGTTATAAACTGGACTATCTCTTTTATCAAGCTCCTGGATAATTACAGGGAATCAAGCGCAATGCACTTAGTCCTCACAATGCCTCTATGGGGTCTTAGCGCTTATCAAATTGCAGACATAAGCTATCATGCCAAAAAGAGGTCTACATCGCTCTATGAGGCGTGTGAGCACGTCGAGCTATATGTAAAAGATGAGTTATTGATTTCAAAAATTAAAGAGATAGTTAGCTTTATAAATAAAAGCCGAGAAGAAGCAAAACATAAAAACCCTTCCCAAATAATTTATAGATTTTTGCAGGACTCCGGACTTCTAAAATATTTAACAGCACTTCCGGATGGCAAAGAAAAACGAAACAGCTTTGCCTACCTAAATAAATTTTATAAAAAAGTAAAAGAATTTGAGAAAATAAATGAAGACATAAATCTAAAAGATTATCTAGAAACTCTTAAAATGGAATTTGAAGCAGGGGAGCAGGGCTCTCTTCCATACGACCCGACAGAAGGCCCGGAAATGATAAAAATTATGACCGTTCACGGATCAAAGGGGTTGGAGTTTAAGTATGTTTTTATTGTTAGTTTGGTAGATAAGCGCTTTCCTTCCATAGAACACAAAGAAACAATCGCGCTTCCCAATGGACTCATAAAAGAAACATTACCCGAAGGCGATATCCACATAGAAGAAGAGCGCCGATTATTTTATGTTGCCTGTACTCGCGCCAAAGAAAAGTTATTTTTAACATGGGCAAAAGACTACGGCGGATCGCGGTTAAAAAAACCATCAAGATTTTTATATGAAACGGGGCTCGTGGAGGCAGAAAAACAAGAAAATACAAAAAGCAACAAGCAAAGCCTGGAGCTTAATGAGCAAAAACCAGTAACAGTTGATGAACACAAAAATTATCCATTACCAAAGCATTTTTCATATAGCCAGATAAAAGCTTTCCGCGCTTGTCCATATCAGTATGAATTGAGGTTTATATTGAATATTCCGACAGAAGCAGGATATCAGGCGTCTTTTGGTAGAAGTATACACAATACATTAGAAAAATTTCTTTTAATAATAAAAAATAACAATTCTTCCAGCCAGTCTGACTTATTTGGCGAAGAAGAAAAAAAAGTATTTCCATCATTAAAAGAATTAGAAAATATCTACAAGGCCGAATGGATAGATGAGTGGTATGAATCACGCGAAGATTCGGATATTCATAAAAAATCCGGTTGGCAAGCGTTAAAGATTTATTACGAAAAAATAAAAAATAATCTCCCAAAACCGCTGTTTCTAGAACAAGAATTTACTTTAAAATTTGGAGAGGATTCTTTTAGGGGTGTTATTGATAGAATTGATGACAATGGTAATAAAACAATAAACATCATTGACTACAAAACCGGAAGCGCGCCAAAAGACGGTAAACTGACATTAGACCATAAAGAACAACTTTTAATTTACAGTATGGCATCAAAACAGCTTTTAGATTTGGAAGCAAAAAATCTTATACTAAATTATATTACTGAAGAAAAAGAATTTTCTTTTGAAGCAACAGTAAAAGATATAGAAAAAATTCATGAACGGATTATAAATGACATAAAAAAAATAAAATCATTCAACTTTAAAGCAACGCCGGGTGAACATGAATGCAAATTTTGCGACTATAAAAATATCTGCGAATATCGTAAATAGCGCTTTAATTACTGAACGCCTTTATTATGACATTTTCAAAAATTGACGATTTAGTAAAAAACAGGATGAGGGAACGTGGCTATTCTCGCCAAATTGATGCAATAACGGTAATAAAAACAACCGAAGTTTTTTTTAAATCAAAGTTTCCGTCCTTTTATCATAAAATAAATCCCATTTCTTTTAAAAATGGAGTTCTGAGAATAGCATCCCTAAGTGCTCCAATTGCTTCGGAGCTAAAATTACACGAAAAAGAAATAATCAAATGTATTAATATCAAGCTTGAAAAAGAAGTTATCCAAAAGTTAAATTTTATCTTATAATCTTGCCAAAAACAGCTCTGCTTGCTACTATATAAGTATAAATATATAGAGTAAATCCGTGAATAGCCGTTGTTTTATGAATTTTCGCCAGTACATAATCTTAATGTCAATCAGCGCCGGACTCGCCTGGGCAACATGGGGCTTTGTTTTATTCGGAATCAGCCCGCATGAAGCAGGGTGGGGAATATTTTTTATCTTTTACATTAGTCTGCTCTTAGCCGTTTCTTGTTCCTTGGCTATTTTAGGACTTATAGTAAGGGTTTGGATTTTGAAAAAAGATAATACTCCGCACGAAGCAGGGAAGTCATTCAGACAGGCGATTTTGCTCGGAATACTCGTGATAGGATTACTTTATTTAGAAGGTAAGGGTATATTGAATTGGTGGGTGATACTACTTTTTATAGGAGCGCTTACCATGCTTGAATTCTTTTTAGTATCATATAAAAAGAGTTATAAGCAGTAAAAAAAATTATAAAACAATTTAAGGAGGCATTAGCATGCTTTTTTTGTTAAATTAAACTAAGCAGTATGATAAAAAATTTTTTAGGCCGTTTTTCTAAAGACCTTGGAATTGATTTGGGCACAAGTAATACCGTTATTTATGTTAAAGATCGCGGAATAGTTATTAATGAGCCATCAATTGTTGCTATAAATAAAAAAACAAATCAAGTTCTTGCCGTTGGTAGAGAAGCTCGGGAAATGGTCGGTAAAACTCCTCCTCATATAGAGACCTGCAAACCTTTACTAAAAGGTATTATTTCTGATTTTGAAGTTACAGAAAAAATGCTTCGTTTTTTTATCAACAAAGTTCATGAGGGAGGGTTTAATATTATGCCACGTCCACGAGTAGTCGTCGGTGTGCCTTTAGAAATTACCGAAGTAGAAAGAAAAGCAGTAGAAGATGCGACTCTTTCTGCGGGGGCAAGAGAGGTTTTCTTGGTTGAAGAGCCAATGGCAGCGGCAATCGGCGCTCGTTTACCGATTGAAGAAGCTGATGGCAACCTAATCGTTGATATTGGCGGAGGTACAACTCAAATAGCTGTTATTTCGCTAAGTGGTATCGTAACATGGAAAGCAATAACAATTGCCGGTGACGAGCTAAATAAAAATATCATTCAGTATGCTAAAGATGTATTTAACCTTCTTTTAGGTGAAAAACATGCAGAGAATATAAAACACAGTATTGCATCAGCCTATAGGTTAAACGAAAGACAACAGATAGAAATGCGCGGTCGCGATCTTGCCTCAGGTCTTCCAAAAGAAATAATTATAACTGACGATCATATTAGAGAAGCGGTTTCGCGCTCCATTAAAAAGATAGTTGAGAATATAAAAAGTACCCTCGAAGAAACTCCGCCAGAACTTGTAGCTGATATATATGAACGTGGATTAGTTCTTTGTGGTGGCGGAGCATTGCTTCAGGGGCTTGATAAGCTTATTGCAGATTTTACTGCTATTCCGGTACGAATTGCTGATGACCCGCTTACCTGTGTCGCAAGAGGCACAGGAGCGCTCCTATCAAACCCTACGCTATTAAAAGAAGTGGCATTGGACGCAGAATACACCCTGTAAAAATGCTCTATTTTATATATGCTTCAGATAAAAAGTAAAACTATAATAATAACAGTCGCAGTATTTGTACTGCTGATTTTTTTAAATTTTCTAAAAGTTTTAGAAACACCAAAACAGATGATATTTTCCATATTTGCTCCAATACAAGCGCAACTTTATGACACAGGGTCAAAGATTAGCAAATATTTTGATAGTGAAAGAGCTACTGCAAATAATTCGGAATTAGAGCTTCTAAAAGCGCAAGTCCGCAGTTTGCTTATCCAAAATGCAAAGTTTAAAATTTTGGGCGAAGAAAATAAAATATTAAAAAAAGAACTTGGTTTTACAAAAGAGCATTCTTTTACCACTGTGTCCGCACGAGTAATTGGCGCTGATTCTTTACGAAACTCTACTCTTTTAATTTTGCAGATAGAAGATATAAATTATAATACAGACGATTTAAAATTAGATATGCCCGTTATAGTGGAAGACGGTATACTCGTAGGAAAAATAATAAAAATAAACGAACGGGAAATATTTATGGCGCCAATTACTGCAAGTCGTAGCGCTGTAGCAGCAACGGTCCTTGGCAACAATTACACCATTGGCGTTGCGGAAGGGGAATCAAGTCTGGCTATAAAAATGGGTATGATACCAAAAACTGAAAAAATTAAGCAAGGTGAGCTTGTGGTAACATCGGGCTTGGAAGAAAATATGCCAAAAGGACTATTATTAGGAACAGTTTCTAGGGTTGACCAAGACCCGCAAAGCCCTTTTAATATTGCCTATGTAACGCCTCTATACGACGTAAAACGTCTCGGAGAGGTTCTTATTATTAAAAGTTATTAAATGCTGAAGCAACTTATAATATTTGCGTTGGTTATCATTGGCGTGCTGACCCAGATAAGCATAGTAAATACTATGCCATTTTTAGAACACATTAATATTGTTCTTCTTTTTTTGATTTACCTTGTTTTATTGAAAAATCCTTTTGTAGTTTTATTCGCTTTTGTATCCGGCTATCTTTTGGATATATATTCTTCTGCAACCTTTGGGCTTAATATCATGGCTTACACTATAGTTGCTTTTATTTTAATATTCATCTATCTAAATTTTTTTAGTTCTTCCCGCATCATACCGATAATTATGGCATTTATCAGTATCTCTCTTTATTATTTTTTGGTTAATTTGGCAATTCTTACTTTGAGTTTCCTGAAAATCATTCCAAAAATAGAAATATGGAGTCAGGCAATATTTATCAATATTTTGTTGGAGATTTTGTGCACAACGATTTTTATTGCCACAATATATATCGTTGGAGCCTTTCTTAAAAAACGATTCTCAAACATATTTATCAAAGGGTCTTTTATAAAAAACTAAGTATGCAAGATGAAGATATTTTTGGCAAAAACAATTTAGGACATCAGAAGTATAAACTGAATAAAACGGTAGATAATAACTGGATAGAATCCAGTTATGGAAAATATTCATGGATAAGGAATACTCCCGAAGATGAGTCAACTGAGTTTTTGGGCGCATCACTGACAAATTTTAAATTAAAGTTTGTAGGTTTTTTAATTATCTTCATAAGTGTTATTCTTTTCGGAAAAGTATTTTATCTTCAGATAGTAAAAGGAAAAGAATATATTGCTATGGCGGAAACAAACCGTATAAGGCAAGTCCCTATTCTTGCTGAGCGAGGAGTTATTTATGACCGTAATCAAAAAGCATTGGTAGGGAATGCGCCAAATTTTTATCTTGCGCTTGTGCCTAATGATTTGCCAAAAGATGGCGTAGCCCGAGCCGAAGCAATAAAAAAAATAGCAGATATTGCAAACCTCCTTCCACAAGAAATAGAGGAACAACTCAGCGCTTTTAAATCATATAATTATCAATCAATTCCTATAAAAAATGACATTTCTTATGAACAGGCGGTTTATTTCGAAATTTTAAATAATACTTATCCTGCTATTCAGGTCAAGACAGGTTTGCAAAGAGAATATAGTATACCGGAAAGCATGTCTCATATAATAGGATATCTTAGAAAAATAACTAAAGATGACCTGGAAAATGATAAATCGTATCTTCCTGTAGATGATATTGGAAAAAGTGGTGTTGAGGCGCAGTATGAGTCTGTCTTGCGCGGAGAATACGGCAAACAACAGATAGAGGTTGATGCCATAGGCAAAGAAGTCAATGTTTTAGCAAAAAAGGATCCTATTCGCGGAAGCGATATAATTATTTCCATAGATAGCGATTTCCAAAATAAAGTTCAAACTATACTACAAAAGCATTTACGGGCTCATGGTCTCTCTCGTGGAAGCGTTATTATAAGCGACGTTTCAAATGGTGAGATAATTTCGATGGTGAGCTCGCCTGCTTATGACAATAATTTATTTTCCGGCAAACTTAGCGTTGATGACTATAAAAAACTTATTGAAAACCCAAACAAACCTCTTTTTAATCGCAGTATCTCGGGAGAGTATCCATCCGGTTCTACGATAAAGCCGGTTTTTGCTGTAGCTGCGCTGGAAGAAAATATAATTACAGAAAAAACAAACTTCAGAAGTTCTGGCGGAATAAAAGTCGGTGAATGGTTTTTTCCGGATTGGAAAATAGGCGGACACGGACTTACTAATGTACGTAAAGCTATTGCCGAGTCAGTAAATACGTTTTTCTATATAATTGGTGGCGGGCTTTTGGATAATACTTTACAAAATTTTACTTTCGAAGGACTTGGGGTTGCCAAACTTGCAGATTATGCAAAAAAATTTGGACTTTCGGCAAAGCTCGGCATTGATTTACCGAGTGAGTCCGAAGGTTTTCTGCCAAGCAAAGAATGGAAAGAACGAGTAAAAAAAGAGTCTTGGTATATTGGAGACACCTATCATCTTGCTATTGGACAAGGAGATCTTCTGGTAACTCCTTTGCAAGTAAACTTTTTTACCCTTGCTTTTGCAAACGGAGGAACCCTATATCAACCACACATATTAAAAACTATTATGGAACAAGATGGTAGCGCCATAGTTAATGAACCAATAGTTTTAAATAAAAATTTTATCAGCCAAAAAAATATAAATATTATAAGGCAAGGGCTACGAGATAGCGTTTTATATGGAAGCTCCAGGGCACTTAGTGACTTAAGTGTAGAAGTTGCCGGAAAAACAGGAACTGCAGAATGGAGGACAAATAAGACCCCACATGCCTGGTTTACTGGCTTTGCGCCATATGACAATCCCAAAATCGCAATTACGGTTTTGATTGAAGAAGGGGGAGAAGGTTCGCAAACAGCCGTACCAATCGCAAAAGAGATTTTGTGGTGGTATTTCAATATGTAAGAGAATGTTGACAGCAATACAAATTTTAGATAGAATATAAAAGCACAACTAATCAATAACTAATTATATGATATATCTAACTCCCGAAGGAAAACAAAAATTGGAAGAAGAAGTAAAGGAGCTTATTTCTAGACGCCCTCTAATTTCTAAAAGAATACAGGTTGCAAAAGATATGGGCGATCTCAAAGAGAATGCCGAATATCATGATGCAAAAGACGAACAGGGTATGGTAGAAGCAAGAATAAGAGAAATTGAGGCAACATTAAATCAAGCAGAAGTAATAAGCAAACGTTCTGGTGACGATATCACCCTTGGCACAAAGGTAAAAATCATCGCAAACGGCAAAGAAAAAGAGATGGAAATCGTTGGCGCAAATGAAGCAAATCCGCTAGAAGGAAGAATATCCAATGAATCACCTATAGGCAAGGCACTGATGGGACACAAAGCAGGTGATAAAGTAGAGATAAAAATTCCGGCCGGCACAGTAATTTACGAAATAAAAGAAATAAACTAAAATCACCCCAAGGGGTGATTTTTTGTATAACTAAAAAATAAGGAGATGCTAAAAAAAACTACTCAAGATAAATAGGTCAATCGCAACAATCAAAATTTGCAACCCAAAACCAATATAAAAAAATTGCATAGAAAGAGGCCAATGAAAAAATGAGTGGACTTTGTGAAAAAGAAACCCAATCCTTGTCTTTCTAAACTTATCTTTCCAAAATGGTGAAGTATCAAGAATATCGGGAAAAAGACCTCCTATAGCGCCAAAAATCATCGGTGGCCAAAAATAAACAGGTATATTAGCCGCAAAATACAAAGCAATAAGCAACGTGACGGAGATATCAATAAGCAAAATTATCCAATCGCGTTTAATCTTAAATTTTTTCTTCTTCTCTTTGTAACACGCTCCTAGCCACGTTGGACCATTGTCTTTTTCCATGTAAAAGCTACCTTGGTCAAAATGTGGTAATGCATCAAGAATATGATGAGACAACCAACCACCAAAAAATCCCAAAATAGGATTCCCGGTCAAAAAGCCAATTGTCGCCCCTGTAATTGCGTGAGTGGTAAAAAGCATATGGTATATGATGTTGTATTATTTATTTAACGCTCTCTTATAGACTCTTTCCGGTTTAGGACCAACAAAAGCCTCTCCATTTATAAATATTGTTGGTGTACCATAGATACTGGTTTGTTTTGTTTCTTCAAGCATCTCAAAAACCCTATCTTTTATCTCTTCACTTTCTGTGCATTTTCTTATTTCCTCAACATCAAGACCTAAACTTTGGATAATACCATCCGTAAAACTTGAGTTAGCGATTGCACTTTTTTCGGAAGAAAATATCAAATCATTAAACAGCCGAAGCTTTCCCTCGTCTTCTTTTTGTACACAATAACCATAAGCGGTTAAGTAATTAGTTTCAGTTTTTACCGGAAAATGAATGAAAACATAATCGACACTATATTTATCTAGCAAATTATTAATTATAGGATATGCTTCTCGTGTATAATCACAAGAATAGCACCCGATAAACACAATCTCATTTTTTGCCCCAACATTTGTATGGGGGAAAAGAGACAAATCAACATCTTTTAAAGACAGTCCTGACTCTTTTGGCGCTTCTGCAAAACATTCTTCACCAATAGCACTTATTTGATTATTTTTTCCAGTTGGATCGAAAACGCAAAAACCCGAAGCATTTAATCCATTGCAACTTCCGTAGGCATAGTAGTTCCAAACACTATTTCCAACCCAAATAATACTCAGAATACTTAGAAGGATAAATATCCAAGACAATAACTCAAAATATTTATTAAAAATTCGCGCTAAGAGGGGAGTACGGTTTATAAGCTTTGACAATATCATTCCTTTAAACTTTTCGCGAAATGTAACGATGCAGGGACGAAAAGTAACACGTCTAAAAACACACGACCCGGCTTCTTTTGCCAATTCGCGGTGTGTAGCGCTAAATATTCCCAAAATTCCAAATAAAATAAAACCCACTAAACAAAACATAGAAAATTAATTTTCAATTATGAATTACAAATTATCAATATAATTTTAATATTTTCTCGAGAGTATTAACAAATTTCTCTGCTTCTTCTTCTGTGTTATAAAAATAAAATGATGCGCGCAAAGCTCCGTCAATTTTATTTTTATTAAACCATGAATGGACACAAAATTGACCGGAACGGACCGCAATATTGGCGATATTATCAAACAAAACGCCAATTTCCGCTGATTTTCCGCTTATATCCGAGCAACGCATTGTTATTATACCCGATCGCATTTGCGGGTCTTCTGGTCCAATAATTTTTATCCTATCGATACCGCATATGGCATCAGTTATAATTTTATTTAACCTATACTCTTGCGCTTCAATATTTTTATATCCAATTTTTTCAATATACTTTATAGCTTCTCCAAGGCCTAAAATTCCTGCATAATTTTGTAATCCCGCTTCAAGCCGTTCCGGTAATAGCAATAGTTTGTATCCTTCGTGTGTAGAATCTAAAACTGCGCCTCCGCCAACAAAAATAGGATTTAACTTCTCTAATAGTTCATATTTTCCATACAAAACGCCGATTCCCGAAGGCCCGCACATTTTATGTCCGGAAAATGCCAAAAAGTCTACGTCCATTTTTTTTATGCTTACTTCTCTATGCGGAACCGTTTGCGCGCCATCCAATAAGACTAGGGTGCCATTTTTATGGGCAATTTTTATTATTTCTTCCGCAGGAATCGTTGTTCCATCCAAATTAGATGTCATCACCATTGCAACTAATTTTACACCCACAATTATCTCTTTAAACTTTTCTATATCGAAACTATTATCTTCGCGAGAGGGGACTGTTTTGTAAACAATTCCACGTTCATGCATCAGCTTTAGCCAAGGCGTTAAATTGGAATTATGCTCTTTATCTGTCCCTAAAACAACATCACCCTTTTTCAGGTCCAATGAATTGGCAACAATATTAATCGCCTCTGTAGTATTTTTAGTAAATATAATTTCTTCACTTTTTTTTGCTCCAATAAAACGAGCAATATTCTGTCTAACATTTTCAATATCTTTTGTTAATCTGTCCGCTATCTTATATGCGCTTCTTCCAGCGCAAACAGGATATTCATTATAATATTTGTTTATTGCATCAACAACCGGTTGCGGGCGAAGCGTCATACATGCGTTATCAAAATAAACCAGATTGGGCTGGTTTTTGAAAATTGGAAAATCTTGTCTAAAATTATCTAAAACCATAACTTTTTATTTTTGAACTACGCCCAAGTCCATTAACTTTCTATCTACGATTCTTTTTATAGATAGATATGACCCGGCTCCGCTTACTTTCTCTCCATTTATAACATAAGTTGGAGTAGAATTTATTTTACTTGCTCTTGCTTCATCAATATCAGAGAGAATTTGAGACTGATATTTATTACTATCCAAGCAAGAATCAAATTGTGAGCCATCTAATCCTAAATCACGTGCCACTCTCTTCAAAAACTTGCTATCATATGTGCTTGCTCCTTCAGCGCCCTGAACTTCGAATATTTTGTTATGAAAATTATAAAATTTTCCCTGCTCTTCCGCGCAAAGAGCGGCATTTGCCGCACGACGCGATACTTCTCCCATAAAAGCAAAGTTTTTATACACTAGCTTTGCTTCTCCATTTTCTATATAATCTTCGATTAAAAATGGAACAATAGAAGATTCAGCTAGTTTGCAGGCGCTACATTGATAATCAAAATATTCCACAATCTCTACAGGTGCGTCATCATTGCCGATTTGAGGATTTTTTATTGTCGCTTGTGATATATTTCCTGTGCATCCCGCACCCGTCAAAACCAAGGCCATCAACAAAATAAAAATTTCTTTTATTTTAGATGTCATAAAAAATAATTGATATTTTCTATAATGCAGCATCAACAACCGGTTTCATTTCGGTATAGCTATAGGCTCCGCTAAAGTTTGTTGTATTAACAAAAAAACTTGGAGTGCCTTGAAAACCCAATTGCGCCGCTGTATTCATATCTTGCACTAAATTATTGTCATATTTCCCACTCTCTAGACATGTTTTCATATCATTATAGCTAACAACAGATTTTAGTAAGGTTGCAACTTTGTCTACTTTAGCGCTTGCATCCAAAGTTGTATCATTCAAAATAGCATAACCATTTGCGGACATTAGCAACTCATGAGCTTGCCAAAACTTTCCTTTTGCATTGGCGCAATATAGAGCTTTTGCTCCAACCTCTCCATTATTATGACCATTTGCGTAAAGCCAGACAAAAGAGGCTTTGCCTTGCTCAACCAGCTTTTTCATCTCTGCAACTGGCGATACATAAGTTCCTCCATCGGCAACCAATATAAATCTGTCGCCCGCCTGCTGGTTTAAAGAAGGATTTAATCCTGAGGCAATACTACAATACGGACAGCTCGGATCGGAAATCTCTACAAAAATAAGCTTGGAATCTTTTTTTCCAATAGTTATATTTCCTCCGGTAAAGAGCGCCCTTAAGCTATCCATTGTTACGGTTGGTTTTGTCTCTGCTCCGGTTTCTTGGGTTGTAGCTACGGTTGGGGTAGTCTCTGCCTCCGCCTTTACAAAATCCTTTGTCTGCAAAAACCTTCCGCCATATCCCAACATCAATCCAACAGCCAAAGCACTAACCACAAAAAGAGTAGTTTTATTTATTTTTATTGTTAGTTCTTCCATATTTTATATATTATATTAATTTTTAAATATTAAATTATCATACCATATTTATAAAAATCAAGCAACCCATTTAGTCAAGCTTTTTTCTTTTTAAGAATAATGAATTTAGCACTACCGAAACACTTGACAAAGCCATTGCCAAGCCCGCTAATTCCGGTCGTAAAAGCCCTGAAGCGGCGATAGGTATTCCTATGCTATTATAAAACAATGCCCAAAACATATTTTGTTTTATTTTTGCCATAGTCATTCTGCTAAGACGTATTGCTCGTCCGACATCGGCAATACTGTCTTTTACGAGAATAATCCCACCTGTTTCAATAGCAATATCAGCACCAGCCCCCATAACAATACCTAAATCGGCTTGAGCTAAAGCAGGGGCGTCATTTATACCATCACCGACCATTGCCACTTTAGTACCTCTTAATTGAAGTTCTTTTATCTTGTCAGCTTTTTCACCGGGCAAGACTTCTGCCATTATATTTTCAATTCCCGCCTGTTTACCGATAGCTTTTGCTGTACGTTCATTATCTCCGGTGATAAGCCATATATCTATGCCATATTTTCGCAAAACAAGGAGCGCCTCCTTTGTCCCTTTTTTTAAAGTATCAGAAATAGCTATGAGCCCCGCTACTCTACCGTCTAGCGCCGACATAACAACAGTCTGTCCCTGTTTTTCTAAATCTTTTTTTTCTTTTTTTATATCTTCTGAAATTTTAATTTTATTTTCAATCAAAAATAATTCTGTTCCAATTAATATTTCTTTTTCTAAGACAACACCTTTTGCGCCCTTTCCTAAAATAGCTTTAAAATTTTTCGGCTCTTCAATAGTTACTTTTTTTTGTTTTGCAAAATTTACAATTGCTTCTGCCAAAGAGTGTTCAGACACAGATTCTAAAGAAGCGGCCATTTCAAGTAGCTCTTTTTCTTTTATGTCGTAAGTTATTACCTTTGTTACATTGGGCTTACCTTCCGTTAAAGTTCCGGTTTTATCAAAAACAATCACATTTATCTTATTTGCAACCTCAAGCGCTCCGCCATTTTTAATTAAAATCCCATTTTGCGCGCCCCGCCCGGTTCCTACAATAATAGCAGTCGGGGTCGCAAGCCCCAACGCGCACGGACACGCAATAACAAGCACCGCTACGCCCGCAAGAAGCGCAAAAACAAAAGACGCGGATAAAACAAAATACCAAACAGCAAACGCAATTATGGCTATCGCGATTACAACGGGGACAAAATAAGAAGAAACCATATCGGCAAAACGCTCTATTGGCGCTTTTGAACCCTGCGCCTCTTCCACCATTTTAATAATTTGCGCGAGTAAAGTTTCTTTTCCGACTTTTGTCGCCTTAAATCTAAAGCTTCCGGTTTTATTTATAGTGGCGCCAAACACAGTGTCTCCAACTGATTTATCCACAGGGATACTCTCACCGGAAATCATTGACTCGTCTATGCTGGATTGTCCGCTTACAATTATTCCGTCAACAGAAATTTTTTCACCCGGCTTTACTATTATTACATCACCAATGCGGACATCTTCAATTGAAACTTTGATTATTTCGTTTCCACGGACGACATTTGCTGTTTTCGCCTGAAGCTCAAATAATTTTTTAATCGCATCGCCCGCTTTTCCTCGCGCGCGCGCTTCCAACCAGTTTCCTAAAATGACAAAGGTTATTAAAAGAGACGATGTTTCAAAAAAAACATCACTCTTAAGCCAAAAAGTATTAGCTACGCTGTAAGCGTAAGCCGCGGTTGTGCCCATTGCGATAAGCATATCCATATTGGCGGACTTATTTTTCAAAGCATAATAAGTCCCGCGATAAAACCGCCACCCAATAACAAATTGCGCAATTGACGCCAAAATAAATTGCGCGAACATACTTTCAAAAGATTTATTTTTCAAAATCATTGATAGCACAATAATCGGTATTGATAACATCAACCCAAGAATAAAAGCGTTTCGTTCGCGTGGAGAATGTTCGTGTTCGTGAGAATGCCCCTTCATCTTCATTTTATGTTCTTTGGGCATTTCATCAGAAGAAACTTTGTATCCGGCTTTCTTTACAGCAGAAATCACTTCTTTTTCAATATCTTTTCCTTCATATTCCACTCTCATTTTCTCATCCGCAAAATTAACATCCGCTTTTTTTATCCCAGATATCTTTTTAACATTTTTTTCAATTATTTTTGCGCAAGATACGCAATGCATACCCTCAATTTTTAAAATCTTTTTTTGCAACATAATATATTATTAATTTTTATTGGCGATCGTTGTGCGAGCGAAATGAAAAAGTACTCTTTTTCATTTCCGAGCTGAAAGCACGAAAGTACTCTTTATTCAACTACGATAAATTTTCCCCAAACCATTTTCATCCAACAACTAAATTTTATCTCACCAACTTTTTTAGGCGTAAACTCAATAATATTCTCGCCATATTTTAGTTTCTTCCTTATATTATACTCCGGCATTATTATTTCGTTTGTGCATCCGCTCATCTGCTTTACATTTATAATCCACCTGGCAGGCACGCCCCTTTTTATGTACAATAAATTAGGAGAATATCCGCCAAACGTTAAATCCATTTTTACGGTCTGAAACCCTTTTGCATCTTTATCTGTTGTGTTTAAAATTTGACTGGTAGTTTGACGAGGGACTATGCTTCCCATTCCATATCCAAAATTAACAAATCCGCGGTTCAACATAAAAACTCCCAAAATGATAACAATTATTCCAGAAATTTTTAAAGCATATTTTATCTTCTCTTGGCTGATAAGAGAAATAAATTTTCCAAAACCAAACATTAAAGGAACTGTTCCAAGAGCATATATCCCCATTGATAAAGCGCCCCGCATTATACTTCCGGATGCCAAAGCATATAATTGCATAGCTTGCAAAGGACCGCAGGGCATAAGCCCATTTAAAAGTCCAACGATAAACGGGCCTTTTGGTTTTTTAGCGCGTTTCTGACTAAATAAAAAACGCGCGATGAATAATGGGGTTTTTAATTTTATTTTATCAAGCCACTTAGAATTGGTTACCAAAGACAACCCCATTAAAATCATAAATCCTCCTGCCACTAATGTGACAATGCCTGTAAATGTCGGGTTTATCGCAAAAAAAGACCCAAACCCGCCTAAAACACCGCCAATTAATGAATAAGAGATTACTCTCCCAAGATTATATTGAAAGTGGGGGAGAGAAGACGCTTTTCCGTTATTTTTTATCTGATGCTTAGTTGTATATGCCACTACCAATCCTCCGCACATTCCAACACAATGAAAGCTAGCCAACAGACCAATAATAAAAATCAGCCAATATCCAATATTATTTTCGTTTAATCTTGAAAGAACGCTCAAATAACCCAAATTTTTTATCAAAAAATACCCTACAACAAAAACCAGCAATAAAATTACGGCTATAACCATATTGTTGGAAATTCGGATTTCCAATCCTTTTTTCTCCGATGAATTTTTTACCACTTTATAGTTTAATTTTTCAATAGCCTTAAAAATACGCTCTTGTGATATCTTTGCGTCATCAAACTCCAAATCGCATTGACCTGTCGCATAGTCAACAGAAACAGCTTTCACACCCTCTCGCGCTCCAAGTTCTGTTTCAATTAGCACCTTGCAACTTTCACAATGTAGACCTTCAATTTTTATTTTAATTTTTTCAAACATACTACTTTCCGGCCAATTTTGTAACCTTTAATATTTCTTCTATCATCTCCTCTTTTCTTTTTTGGCTTGCAGTACCTATCGCTTTTTTAAAACAAGTATCAAGGTGCCCTTCCATAAGCATCTGATGAGCTGATTTTAAAAGTCCGATGATTGCCAAATTTTGTTGCATTATATTTATGCAATACTCATTTTGCTCGGACATATTTATTACTTTGGCAAGCAAGCTTTGCGCTTTTTTAAAATTAATAAGCGTCTTTTGTTTTTGACCTGACATAATTTTATTTTTAATTATTAGTTTATCAATACCCATACCATAGGTATAGATATATAGTATTATACTATAAAAACATTGTCAAATTTAGTTTGACAATCCTTTAAACGAAGCGTAAAATATTTATATAAATAATATAAAAATTATGGAAAAAAACATCAAGTCAACTGACGAAGAAGTCGCCCGTTTGCAAAAATTAAAAAACTTTACAGAAGCCGGCATAGAGCCGTACCCGGCAAAATCCACAAAAACGCTGGACATCAAAGATGCTCTAGCGGATTTTGAGAAACTGGAAAAAAAGAATAAAAAAATACAGCTTGTCGGACGTGTTCGCACGCTTAGAGTTCACGGGGGATTGGCATTTTTAACAATAGAAGACGAAAGCGGACAAATTCAAATAGCGCTTCAGAAAAAAAATCTAAAAGAATACAAAACCTATACAAACAATCTTGATATGGGTGATTTTATTGAAACGCGCGGAACGCTTTTTCTAACGCACAAGGGCGAAAAAACATTAAACGCAAACAATATCCGTCTTTTATCAAAAGCCCTTCTTCCGCTTCCGGAAAAGTGGCATGGCTTGTCAGACACAGAGATTCGCTTCCGTCAAAGATATCTTGATATGTTAGCAAACCCATCGGTCCGCCACACATTTCATACTCGTAGTATTATTATAAAGGCAATCCGTTCATTTTTGGACGATAAGGGGTTTTTAGAAGTTGATACGCCTATTTTACAACCGCTTGCAGGCGGAGCAACAGCAAAACCGTTTAAAACCCACCATAACGCTTTAGACATTGATTTATATTTACGCGTCGCGCCCGAGCTTTACTTAAAACGCTTGCTTGTCGGCGGTTTTGAAAAAGTTTACGAGGTCTCCCGCTGTTTCAGAAATGAAGGCATTGACCACTCCCACAATCCAGAATTTACGCAAGTGGAATTTTACTGGGCATATAGCGACTACGAACAACTGATGAAAATGACAGAAAAATTTTTGGAATATATAGCTCTGTCATTGCGAGGAGCGCGTACCCGCGCGACGCGGCAATCCCTCCAGTTTGAATTTGATGGAAAAAAGTTTTCATTAAAAGCTCCATACAAACGAATAACTTTCCGCGAAGCGATTTTGAAAACCGCAAAAATTGATATTGATAAGGTGCGCGACAGGGACGAGCTGGCAAAACTTGCCAAAAATGCCGGCGTAAAAGTAGAAAAGTCCGATGGATATGGAAAAATTTTAGACGAAATATTTAAAAAACATTTTCGCGCCAGCGTTACAGAGCCAACTTTTGTTTATGACTATCCGATAGAACTGTCACCATTGGCAAAACGAAAAAGTTCTGTCATTGCGAGCGAAGCGAAGCAATCCCGCGAAAGCAAGGCAGAGCTTACCGAGCGTTTTCAGCTTCTTGTTGCCGGCACAGAGCTTTGTAATGCCTTTTCCGAGTTAAATGACCCACTAGACCAAGAGGCTCGCTTCAAAGAACAGGAGAAAGCTCGCAAAGCAGGGGATGAAGAAGCGCAACCAATGGATAAAGATTTTGTTACTGCCTTGCGTCACGGTATGCCTCCTGCTTCAGGATTTGGAATGGGTATAGACCGCCTGGCAATGCTTTTAACAAATAATCATAGTATTAAAGAAGTAATCCTTTTTCCGACCTTACGCCCGGAAAAATAAACTATGGATAATTTTTTCACTTGGGCATTAGTTATTTTTCTTAATTTCATCACATACTTTATTGCAAGATTTGGTATTATTAGTAATGGTAAAAATGCCCAGCAAATCTACATTCTTGGTTTAATTTCTCATCTATTAAGTTTTGCCTATGGATTTTATAAACTTGGTTTTTGGGGATTTATCATTTTACTACCAGTATCATATTTTTTTGTACGAACGATAGTAACGCTTTTGATAGATCGGTTAGAGAATATACTATATCCCAACAGAAAACAAATTTTTGAAAAATGGGCAAACAAGCTAAATAAAAATCCTGGTGATATAAAAGAACAATTTCACATAGATAGGTTCAAAACTGACGATGAAAAAATTGATGAAGCGTGGAAAAAACACTTTGGAAAATCTTTTTTCAATAAGTAATAAATATGGTTATATGATTTAAATAACAGTGTTTATTAAGTATATAAAAAATATGGATAAGATCAAATGCCCCAAATGTGGATCAACATATGTGATACCAGATAGCGTCTACGGACATAATATAAAAGAAGGGGGAAAGGCGGACACGCCAGAAACAATAATAAGACAGCCCAATCAATGTCGTGAAGAAAACTGTGGACATAAATGGGTTGATAATAAATAAAATGTTTTTAATACATGCCCTTACTCATTGCCACAAAAAATGTCGCTAAGGCCGATGACTACAAAAGAATTTTGCAGGAATTGGGCTTGCCCATTCACACTCTAAAAGACCTGGGCATTCAGGAAGATGTTGAAGAAACCGGAAAAACATTGCTGGAAAATGCCTGCAAAAAAGCCAGCTTTTACGCGCGCCTTACCAAAATGCCGGCCATTGGCGATGACACGGGATTTGAAATTGACGCGCTGGGAGGCGAACCGGGGATTTATGCACGCAGATGGCCGGGATATGAAGCAACGGATGAAGAATTGCGGGAAATGGCGCTAACCAAGCTAGGGCAAACGCCATACGAAAAACGGGTCGCCCGCCTTGTGATGTATGTGGCGCTCTCAAACGAGAAAGGCGAGATTATCACCACCCGCACCGGAAAAATTGAAGGGTTGATTCCCGCGCGGGAAAATTGTTCCCAAAAACGTGATCACGGCTACCCATATCGTTCAATTCTTTATATTCCACAATTAGGAAAACTCTTAATTGACGCCACGGAGGAAGACAAAGAAAAATTCCAATACCGTCTGCAAGCCATGCGCGAAATCCTGCCGGAAATTAAAACATTACTCTAACACCATACAATATGGCACGTGCCTATAAAAATTTTTGGAGCTTAAATACTGATGAAGCTGTTGTTGCCGGAATTTTAAGAGATGAAACCGATAAAAACATAGAAGTATTTTTACCCCTCAATGCACAGATGAAAGATATCGATTTACTTCTTATTAATACCGGAAATAAAAAAAAATTATCCATTCAGGTAAAGGGAAGTAGGGCATATGAGCCCACAAAAAAAGAAACTGAAAAATTTGGCGATGGTTCTTGTGGCTGGTTTTTCTTTTTAAAAGATATCATAGAACGATCTACGGCCGATTATTTTATTTTTTTAGTATATGTCATCGAACAAAACCCACGAACAGGTCGCAGAACTCTTAGTCCGCACACAATAACAGTCCCTACACATAAAATTAAAGAATTATCAAAAAATAACAAATCGACCCACGGCAACAATATGTATTGTTTTTATTTTTGGATAAATCCGGAGGAGAAAAAGGCGTTTGATTTTAGGGACACTATCTATGATGTAAGTGAATTTTTAGATAAAGAAGGATTTAAAAAATTAAATAATCATTTAAAATAATTTATTTTATCTATGTTAGACATAAAATTCATCCGAGAAAATGCGAAATTAGTAAAGCAATCCATAAAAAACCGCAACAAAAAAGCTGATGTGGATCAAATTTTGGAATTGGACAAAGAACGGCGCGAACTGATTGCGAAAATTGATGAAGAGCGCATGAAAGCAAGGGCACAAAGAGTTGGAAATTTGGTACAAGATATAAAAAATAAAGTAGACATGAAAACTTTAAAGAAAAGACAAATACTTTTTAAAGTACTGCACAAACAAAAACAAGAAATAAAAAAACTGGAAGAAAAGCTAAAAGCAACAGAAGAACTGCTAAAAATAATGATCCAAGACATACCAAACATTCCGCAAGAAGATGTTCCGGTTGGCGTGGACGAATCCGCAAACAAGCAAGTCCGCAAAGTTGGTGCCGTGCCAAAATTAAAAAATCCGAAAGACCATGAAGAACTTGGCAAAGCGTTGGATATCATTGATACCGAACGCGCGACAAAAATTTCCGGCTCACGCTTTTGTTATTTAAAAGGTGCGTCCGCCAGTTTGCAATTCGCTCTTATTCAATACACGCACGACCTATTGGTTAAAAAAGAAAAATTTGTGCCGATTATTCCGCCG
>PFCS01000018.1:0-337 GCA_002772895.1 Parcubacteria group bacterium CG10_big_fil_rev_8_21_14_0_10_36_14
ATTGTTTTGGGTTGTTTGAAAAATATTTTGTGTTAACTCCGTTTGATATTACAAATATCTGCACATATTCAAATAATGTTCCTGTGAATGAATGTTTATGGTATCGCTGTATCTGGTTGAATGCCTCTTTCATTTCCACGCCTCTGCGCTTTAGCTCTATATGCACCAAGGGCAAGCCATTGATTAAGAGTGTAACATCATATCTGTTCTCGTATCTTCCTTTTTGCGTTATTTGATGCGTTACTTGGTACTCGTTTTTGCACCACTGTTCCATGTTAAAAAACCGCACATAAAAAGTTTTTTCATTATCCAATCTTAATAGAAATCTATCACGCAA
>PFCS01000018.1:384-3511 GCA_002772895.1 Parcubacteria group bacterium CG10_big_fil_rev_8_21_14_0_10_36_14
ATCATCTTCTATTGCAACACTCAAAAACCCTAACTTATTCAGTTGTTCAATTAATGTCTTTTCAAGTTTTTGTTCGGATTGGTGGGGCATGTTGTTTGTTTTAAAAATCAATTTGCTTTTTTATATCAATTAAAAAAGAATTTGTTTTGATAATTAAAAAATTCATAGTTTTCTCGTCTGCTCTTTTAAGAAATTCTTCAAAATATTTTAATGCATTTTGAAAATCTAATTTCTTTTTATAATTTAAATAACCTATCCAAAAATATAATTGAGGGACATTTTTTGATTTTAATATTTTTAAATTAAAATCCTCCACTTCATTAAGTGTAATTTCCTCATTAATATAAGACTGTTTTTCTATTTTTTGGCACATCTTATATGCTTCTTCGTAATTTTTATTCCAAAACTCTAAAAAAGCCCAACTATATCGCCACTCAAATCGATCTTTCGAATATTTTTTTGCTTTCTTAATACTCTCAAAAGCTTTTTCTGGATTATTATCAAATATAAAATCAAAAATTGCTTTTAACACCCAAGATCTGTAGTTGATTTTATTTTTTTCTAAAGATACAGAAAGAAACTCAATGGCCTTTGTCTTAGTATTATTAGCATAATAAATTGTAGCGATTATTAGAGCTTCATTTGAAATAATAAGTGGAATTTTATTTTTGATACTTTTTAATTTTTTTAAATCAAATTTTGTTAATTCTTTAAGATTTTTATCCTTGTTAATCGTTTTGTATTCGGACAATTCATCAGCTAAATTTTTGTGCATTTTGAAAGCTAAAAATGGATTTCCAGATAAAAAAGAAGCCACCCCAACAACATATTTGGTGGTTAAGTATACTATCTTTGCAGTTGCCTTACATCCTCTTAATTCAAAAAATTCACTAAAATTAATTTCTTTTGGCAGCATGGCCCTAAAATCAAAAGCTAGCTCTTGACTCATTTGTATAGGTATTGGTAAATGCGCAACATATCCATCAATATTTAAAAAATATTTTTTAATTTTTTTTCCGTCGTATTCTTTTTGTACGTCACCATAAAAAAATATGTGTCCATCAATCTTCTCGTTAGCAGTAATAATATCTTCCTTATTTTTGATTTTTTCTGAATGATGATTCAAAAGTGGAATTATTTCAAAATATTTATCAAGGCCTGTGTCATTAATTTGTCTCTTAAGCTCCGTAATAAACTTATTTTTCATTTTTACTCCCTCATAATTTTCTGAAGATATAGCTACAACTAAACCAGTCTTACGATCTTTATTTTTTTTATAAGGCCAAAAATATTTAAATACTACCCAAAATACAATTATCACAAAAAATATTATACCATACAAATACCATTCATAATTGAAATCATTTCTTATTAGTACATGAACTGATAGCAATAAACAAAAAACAATAAAAAGAGAAGCAGCTAAGCCCTTTAATTTATAAAAGCCATTAACCACATAACTCTCAAATAAATTTTTTAGATCATTGAATGCCAGCATATATTAATATTATCCTTATATATAACCCCTACATCAAGCCCTTTTCTCAGCTTTCAGCTTGGCTGATTTGTTGTTGTTGTGATCCTATTAAATAATCAAGGATTAACATTATACTAAAATCTTTTACTATCTTCTGCCGATATTACAGAATCAACTTCATTTTTTATAACATCCAAAAAACTATTAATATCATCGATATTTAAAAAATCAATCAAAAAATATTCAGAGTTAGCTTTTTGGTTTTTATCTAAAAATATATAATTAGTTTCTACTTGAAAATGACTATTAATAACATTCGTTTTATAATTTTTACTATCATTTTCATCAAAATCAACTTTTATTAGATTGGAAAAATTATCACAGATAACTATCGGGTATTTTAATATTTTTGTGATAGTTTGCGGATTTCTTGGAAAACTCCAATGTATTGGATTATCATACCATTGATCGTAGTAAATCTGAGCATTCAAACATTGAGTAATAGCTTTATAGACAATGTCTTCTTTGTTCAAATTACTTGAAAAAAGCTTTGCCACTTTATCACTTGTTAAATAATGAAACTTATCCATTCCAATATCAGCCCCATGTTTTTTATGTAATATCTCTAAACCGCTATTTTTCTCCATTCTGGAAACGGCTTTATCCATATCCTTATCATCAAACCAAAAAACGATTTCTTGTTCTATATATTTACACTCAATAAACAATTGAACGTTTATTTGCACACTTGAATCATAAGGAGAAGCGGAATAAAATGGTTTTTCAGCAATAATATCTATTTCTCTTACGCTGTTGGCAATATTATCGTAATAATAAGGACTGATTGAAAGCTTCCATCCTTGTGCACGCAAAATATCTATAGCTTTTTTATGAGTAATTATTCCGCTGTTATCAATTAAATTGTTTATTTTTTCTTCATCCATATATTTTACACAAACAACCCCTGCATCAAGCCCTTTTTCCAGTTTTCAGCTTGGGTGATTTGTTGTTGCTTTGATCCTATCAAATTATCAAGTTTAGTCAAAAAATCTGCTATTTTTTGTTGTTCTGGAAGCGATGGAAATAAAAATTTTATTTTCATAAATCCAATTTTTGAAATATTATAACGAGTACTGCCTTGTGCTAGTTTTACAATTTCTTTTCTAAACAAAAAACTTCTAAAAAAGAACTTTGCAAAATATGGATCTAATACTTTAAGTGAATCGGGGCGAAAGCCAAATGAAAAACTATTTAAAAATGGAGCGCTATTTTTATCAAGCATAACAGAAGAAAATCCAACCTCCAAAGGTGTTTCTGATGAGGTTGTAAAAAATATGTCTCCAAATTGTGCTTTGTTTTGTTTTTCTTTTACTCCTACTTTTACTAAAGCATATTTTTGAATATTTATCTCACTTTTATCAAATATTTGTTTATAAGTTATAAAGGAATCGCCTTCGCCAAAATCTTCCCCACTTTTTCCCGATAATCCATTATATGCTTTTCCCACCTCCGCTAACATATTCAACTCCCACACAGGAAAATTATTCCCACTGTCACCTTTAAACCGAACTTCTTGAGAAAAAATTTTCTGCATCATCCCTTTTTTGTATTCCTCAAAAGATTGTTTTTGCGCACGCAAATTTTCAATCC
>PFCS01000018.1:3523-7552 GCA_002772895.1 Parcubacteria group bacterium CG10_big_fil_rev_8_21_14_0_10_36_14
TATCCACTGCACCTAAAAAATCTGCGATTTTTTGTTGTTCTGAAATAGAGGGAAAAATAATAGGACAGCGCAAAACTTCATCTTTTCGTAAATTTGTTTGACTAACACCATTGTCAAATTTCAAATAATATTTATTTCTATTTAGTATACTAAACAAAAAAGGACTTATAATTTCTTTTGATTTGATTCCTCCAATTCGCTGATTAAGCGTATATCTTTCATCTTGATCTATTAAAAAACATTTAGCTATTGCTTTTCCATTTGGAATATCACTCATGACAATAGAAATATCATCTTTTTTTAATGGGGAAATCTCTTTATTTGAATATTTCTTTACTACGCCATTTGATGATATAAACTTTGAATTCACAACTATATATTTTCCACTTTCAGAAATATCTTTTTCATGTGCCTTACCATTCCAAAATTTTGCAACATCCCCCAACTTCTTCTCCTCCCACCCACCCAAAAAACCACCAAAACGTAATTTTGGGATTTTTTTAGATTCTGATTGTTTGGTCTTTGTAAGCATAATTATATCCTCTGCTAATCTCTGCTATATTTTATTTATTTTAATTCTTATAAAAATCCCGCTATTTCTAGGCATTTCTAATGCTCTGCTAATCTCTGCTAAAAAGAGCTCTCGTAATATGTATTTGACGATTGTCCCATTTGATTCAATAATCCAATTTCTCTCATTCTGACCAAGTCTGAACGAAGAGTTGCTGCTGATATATCTGGCAACAATCCTTCTACTTCCTTTCGCGTAATCCTTCTATTGTCCACTAAATGCTGCCAAATATATAATTGACGTTCATTAAGCTGACTAAGTTTTTCACCTGGTAAAATTACTCTAAAACTGTTTGATGTATTTTTAAATATTGGCGGAAGCAATCCCCACTCACTCATCTTTGTTATTACAATTCCTATACCTCGTCCATACTCTTCCATATAGTCCATCTCATTAAGACGCGCGGCAATAATTTTATTTCTGCTTACTTGAGAAGTTTTTATATTTTCAATAGTCACCCCAGGAGGCAAGTTGCCAGGATTAAATATCTCTATCCTGTCTTCAAATATATTAACCTGTGTATATGTTTCTGTAATTCTATAATCTCTATGTATAACAGCATTCGCAACAATTTCACGAATTGCTTTTTCTGGATATTCGTATCTTTCAACTCTTTTTGTGCCAACAATTTTCGCGCTATTTTTAATGTTCCGCAATACAAAAGAATGCATTAGTTCAATTTGCTCATCTAGCGTGCCAACAAGATCTGCCTTGTCTAAAATATCGCTAGAAACTCCAGACCCTCTATAACGCACACAACGAATTTTATATCTTTCAAATTGTAGTTTGTTTTGTGGATTTTCTTTAGCAAAAATTAAATACCCAGCAATAGTTGGTCTTAATACCTCATCACATACTTTTACTAATCCAATATTTTGCAAAACATTATCATCAATACCATTAAATTCTCTACCTGTTTTTTTAGCACTTTTACGTAAAAAATTCTCTATCTTTTTAAACGATAAATCATCCTTTGTGACATCATCTGAGCAATTACTATCAAAATTATCTATTTGAGCGTTACGTACATAACTTCGCATTTCATCTTCTGTCATTTGTCTGTCTGTATTACTATCTCTAATATATGCGCCTCTCGGCATACCAAGTTCTTTAATGTGATACGGTTTTGTCCGATTTTTACACTCAGGCACGTACACTGCTAATATAATCTTTTTCTGTATTTCAATATGATGGTAATCCAAGCGCAACACTTCACTCATTTCTACAGAAGACATAGCAGTCATTTTTTCTTGTAGTTCAGCAATATTATTTGCGCCCACAACTTCCAAAGTCTTATCCTTTTTTTCCTCGACTCCAAAAACAATCACCCCGCCCTTGGTGTTGCCAAATGCAGACAAAGTCTTTCTAGTTGATGTTTTTGGAAAACCTCCTCTAGCATCTTTAAATTCAACTAAAAGAGTCTCTGAATTTACAGACAATGCTTTTTCTGTTTCTAGTATTATTTGTTCTTTCTTCATAATTAAAACGGCTTATCAATTTTTAACTCATCGCAAAATCCTTCAATTTCATTTTGCAGACCCTTTTCATCTGAATAAAGTTTTTTTAATCTATCCGCAACCTGTTTAATATCAACAACAACCTCCTCCTCAAAAGTATCAATATACCGTGGAATATTAAGATTATATTCATTCTCCTTAATTTCATCCAAACTAGCCTTATGAGAATACTTTTCAATCTCCTTGCGATTCTTGTAAACATCAAAAATTTTATCAATATTTTCATTAGTTAGTTTATTTTGATTCTTTCCTTTTTCAAACTCCCTTGAAGCATCAATAAATAAAATATCCTCATCGTCCCTACGACACTTTTTAAACACAAGAATAGTCGCCGGAATAGAAGTTCCGTAAAAAAGATTAGAAGGCAAACCAATAACAGCATCAAGAAAATTTTGTTTTTCAATTATATACTTTCGTATATGCCCCTCAGCCCCACTGCGGAACAGCGCCCCATGTGGAAGAACAACAGCCATAGTGCCATTGTCTGCCAAATGATAAATCATATGCGTTACAAACGCGTAATCAGCCACGCTTTTAGGCGCTAATCTGCCATATTGAGAAAATCTATCATCATGAGCAAGCTCAGGATCATCATCACTTTTCCATTTTGTGGCAAAAGGCGGATTAGCAACAATAGCCTCGGCCTTAAGATCCGCATGCATATCCTCCTTTAAAGTATCGCCTTGCAAGATTTTAAAATGATCAAAATGCACGCCATGCAGAATCATATTCATGCGCGCGAGGTTATAAGTAGTAGGATTAAGTTCCTGCCCAAAATAACTTGCCACATCAGTAAAATCCCCAATGCGAAGCAAAAGAGAACCAGAACCGCAAGTTGGATCATAAACCGATTTCACGCGCTTTTTATCTTGAGTTACAATCTTAGCCAATATTCTAGAAACTTCAGCCGGAGTATAAAATTCACCGCCCTTTTTACCAGCACCAGCCGCGAACTTGCCAATTAAATATTCATACGCGTCCCCAAGCAAATCGCTTTTTGTATCCTCAAGTTTAAAATCTATATCATTCAAAAGCGAGAGAACCTCAACAACAACATCATTTTTATCCTTTTCGCGAGAACCAAGCTTAGTAGAAGTTAAATCCATGTCATCAAAAAGGCCTTTAAAATCATCCTCGCTGTCTGTGCCCGCGGAAGTCTTTTCAATATCATCAAGAATATTTTTTAAATCTTCAAGAATAAAACTGCTTTGGTCTTTTGTTTCCTTTTTTCCTTTTTTAACAATATGCGAAAAAAGTTCAGAAGGCATTAAAAAAAACCCAAGTTCCCCAAGGCATGCAATTTTTATTTCTTTTATATATTCTTTGCCTTCTTTGGTATTTTCTTTTATTTCCGCAAAACAAAATTTCTCGCCAATAAGAAGTTTTTCATTGACATATCTATCAAGTTTTTCAGATAAATATTTGTAGAAAATAAAACCAAGAATATAATTTTTGTATTCATCAGCATTCATCTTCCCGCGGAGCACATTTGCAACGCCCCACAACTTTTTTTCTAGCAATCTTTTTTGTTCTTCGGACATAATTTTTGTATTTAATATATCCTAACTCTACTCCAAAACCATCCAAATTTCAACCCAAAAATCAACGGCTCACCCGCCTGACCCATTGAATCCATCAAATCAACCCAACCTCAACCACAAGACCCTCTAAATCCGCGACAAGAGGATTTTCAAATTCTTCCCATCTTTCAATAAGCGCGCGAAGAACAGCAATATAGTTCGCAATTATATCTTTTTTAGGAGCATTAAAACGCGAGAACACATCATCCCCATCATGCCCATAATCATCCAGCAATTCCGAAACATTACTAATCACATCAGCGGACTTCACCCACAAAGTCGGACCCTGCATAATTTTTATACGCTCAAGCGCCTCCTGCTTGCGCTCATTCCATGGAAGATCCTTGTTTTGCTCAGAAAC
>PFCS01000019.1 GCA_002772895.1 Parcubacteria group bacterium CG10_big_fil_rev_8_21_14_0_10_36_14
CTTTATAAAAAAAATCCACTTTTCTTTATTGTCTAAAAAAAAGATAATTGAAATAAGCCAGCCAAAATAAGCCAAATATGCCAGCAATCCGCCCATTCTTGGCTGAAAACCAAAAAAACTATTTTGCGCGTCAACTCCAAAAATCGCGCTTATTGCCATTACGATGACAAAACTCAAAATTATAAAAACAAGATTATTTCTTTTAATAGACGCATTAAACTTATCCTTAAATAAAATAATCAATAGCAAGGTTAATAAAACCGCTGTTAAACAATAAAAAATGAGATTCGGAATAAAAACAAAAGGCCACAAAGTATGCGGAACTACGATAAAAGGAAAAAAGGCTAAAATATAGATAATTCCTCGACCTATTTTTTCAAGTTTATAGATATTCATAATAATATATTTATTATACCAAACTACCATATTATAAGGAAAAAAACAAGATATTAGCCTCGTCTGTTCCCTCCTTCTCCGAAGGAGGGAACAGACGAGGATTTATAAATTATTAAATCCCTCCCTACCTCCCTTCTCCGAAGGGAGGAGTCGAATAAATGCTGGATTCCAGCTTTCGCTGGAATGACAAAAAGTGATTAACTGGAATGACAAAAAAGTGGTTAAAATAACAAACAGATTAACATTTCAAAGAGCCCCCTTTCGGGGGCTCTTTGTTTGCATTTTGCGCTATAAATAACGCTTATGCAAGAGAGTGGCTATCTATTAGTAGACTAATGTCTTGCCGGATAGTGGCAATGTGTCTACAACATAGTAGTCATATGAACGGTCACCGCTATTGTCATTCCACATCAGGTCATTAGCCGCAACACCCACACTCAAGGTATCGTTTGCGCTAAAGCCGGATTGTGACGTGTTAATTGTAACGACAATCGTCCTGCTAGAACCGGCAGCAAGTTCAAGATCTGTAAATGCTGCGTCGGTCTGAACATTGGTGCTATAGAATTGTGTTGCATTTGCCCATGAACCATTGAAATCAGTTGTTATCAATGCGTTTGAGCCGGAAATAGAATCCTTATACACCTTCAAGTTGACTGTGCCTGATACAGGGAAGGATGCACCGACCGAAGATACCTCAAGGTTCATCTTATATAGATGTACTGAGTAACTGCCTGCATTTGCGCTATTTGTAGCAACAAACTTAGCAACTGTTTGTTCGGTTGACGGTGCGGAGCTTCCGCTTGGAGAATCAGACGCATGAGCGAGCGTTAATTTCGCTCTGACCAAGTCCATATAACTGCCATATACGCTATCATCAGCAGTTGTCTGTGTTCCGCCAAGGAAATCCAAGGCTGCCCCAGACATCGAGATTCCGCTTCCTGCGCCTACTGCAACAACGCCGTTATCTACAGCTTTTGTAGATGGTTTTGTTTCTGTTGGAACAAATAATCTATGTGTTGAACTTGGGACGCCACCATCAGAGAAGCTTGATAAATCACCTTTGACTTCCAAAACAACGTTTTGGTTCTTTGGGATATTCAAGGTAAATCCGCTGAAAGTTGCGATTGCGCTTTGTGAGTTATTGGTGCTATCAAAAGCTGAAACTGAAGTAAGTAATTCACTGCCGTTATAGAGCTTCAAGTTCTTGATTGAACCTGTCGCAGAACGCGCGCTTGTAAAGTGCGGTCCGCTAATAACTCCAAATCCTGTTGACATATCTTGCGCGACAGTAAACTCAGTTACCGTGATGTCTTCTACAGCGTCTGCGCTAAGTTTAAATTTAGCTAAAGACGCGCCTGTTGAACCGAGTACCAATTGTTGCGCAACCGGTGTATCGGCTGATTCATCAACGGTCAAGTTACCATGCAATGCCAAGTAAACACTTTGTAATGCTATATCTGTTGTATCTGTTCCTGCTGTACCAAAGTTTGCGCTTGAACCAGTACCAACACCTGTAGCAAGTACTTGATCAGCCTCTAGCATAGCAACAGCACTTCCAGAGTTAGTTACACTTGATTTTACATCAGCATAAACGTCATATACCTGTTGTTCACCCTTGCCGATTCTAATAGCATTTGCAGGTGTAAAGGTATAAGTGCTGTCAGAAGTGTTTAAGCTAGAAATTGCTGAACCAACCATATTTCCATTACTGTCTTTTAAGACCATGTTTTGGAAATTATTGCCCATAAAATAGGTAGCATCATCACGAAGGATGATTTGGCTAATGTCAGCATCTTCTGCTGCTCCGCCGACAACGATAAATGATGCAACTTTTACGTCTTGCGCGTTAGTTACACCTGTTGGCTGTGCTGAGCTTCTGTCGGTGTATGAAGTGTTCTTAAAGACACTCAATGTCGCACCCTTGACAGTCAAGTTATGACCACTTGTCGCAGATACACTCGAATCAAGATTCGTTAAAGAATCTTTTCCTTCTGCAGTACCAGAAACGATTGAAACAACGACGGTATCGTCAACTGCTACTGAACTATCGGTTAAATCACCAATAATTTCAATAGAGTGAGTTGTGCCAACTCCCAAGATAACAGAGTTACCAAAAGAGAAAGCTGTTGAGTCTGTTCCATTATCACACTTAATTGTAGAATCTGTGCTCCCAACTTGGACTCCATCAAATTTAACTAAAAAGTTATCAATGTATAGAGCTCCGTCATTAGAATTACATTTCATTGTTAATGTTTTAACCTTTACTTGTTCTCCACTAGCCTTGAAATTATATTTTGCTAATACAAGATTAGAACCATTGTAAACAATGTTTGTATTTGGAGAATCCGATGCTAAACCAACAGTTAAAGAACCTGTGTTGATTGTAGTTGTTGTTTCTGTTCCACCAACTTTTTGTGTTACAACACCAAAAGCATCATCATCAGTAGCGTCGTAATCATCAACAAATGCCCATGTTCCATATTCCATGTCTTTTGCTCTTACATCATATTGTTTTTGAATGGTCCATTTATATGTGCGGTCTGTTCCGCCAACAATATCACCATTTAAAGTGAATTGTCTTGTTTGTCCTGATTGAATTTTATATCCACCATCAGCCATTGTTGTTAAATCAAAAACAATTTCTTTTGCGGTCGGCTGTGAAACAGTTCCATTAAGTTGTGTGGCACCATCAAAAAGCTTTACATTCTGGATATCGGCGTCATTTGATGAACCAAGATTTGTAAATTTAACATAAGTTAAAAGCATATCTTGGCCATCAGCCATAAAGCTTACTCTCCACATTTCTT
>PFCS01000020.1:0-1037 GCA_002772895.1 Parcubacteria group bacterium CG10_big_fil_rev_8_21_14_0_10_36_14
CAAAATTTACTTTTTCTAACATATATTTATGATTTAACTGATAAATTTTCCGTCCCTATTAAATAAGATTTGAGCCTATTCTTAATAAACATTTTGCCGTGATAACTTTTTAAATATTTTTCACGATGTATAGCATCTTTTTCATTTAGACATGCTTCGTAGTAAGTAAGTTTCAATGGTCGTCTGTTTTTCGTAGATTCTACCTTACCTTTGCTATGTTGCTCAAATCTTAATTTTAAATTTTTGGTATATCCCGTATAAAATTTGTTATCTTTATTTGATTGTAATAAATATGTGTAGTACATATAATTATAATTTAAAATTATTTAACAGGGCAGGTGTTCGAATCGCCCCAGTGATTAAATTGTTTAATAAATACTTCTTTTGGTTTTTAATAATTAATAATTTCTTTTCTAGTTCTGTAATTTCTTTATCTGCGGTAGTTAAAATATCAGAAATAGCTATTTGTTCTTCTTTTGTTTTTGGAAGATCAAAAATATACTCTTTTATATCTTCGGTTGATAAATTAGCTTGTGCTCCTCCCTGGGCACTTCCAATCATTTGATACAAAAATCTTCTATCATATAAAAATAAATATAATAATTCCTTATGGATATCTTTAGCTACAATCTTGCCAACTCTTTGATTAAGTAAACAATTATCGTGGTCTACAACACAAACTCTACCAACATTTCCAGTCATAGATATTAAAATATCGCCCTTTTTTAAAATTTGTTCTTTACTTACATTAAACGGTAATTCGTTTATGGTTTTAGGTTCATCAATAAACATAAATCCATCTTGAACATTAGCAATCGTTATAATTTTATACTTTCCTCCATCAACATAATTTCCACTTTTAAAGGTATAGCCATTAATGAAATCAGAAACATCTCCCAATGTTTTTGTTTCCCATTTATCCTTAAATCCAGCCAATCTTTTTTTACCAGTCAATAAATCCTGCATCAAACTTTTTTTAATTTGCTTTTTGATTTCAATTTTTTTATTTAAATTCTCAATCGCTTTATCCCAAGTTT
>PFCS01000020.1:1086-1813 GCA_002772895.1 Parcubacteria group bacterium CG10_big_fil_rev_8_21_14_0_10_36_14
GATGTAATTTTATTTCCTCCATATCGCTCTTATAAATATGAACTATTGATTGTCCTTGCCCAAGTTCTCTAAGTTTTTTTCTTCCTTCACCAAAATTTAAAAAATAGGATAAAAATAAACTATTGGCATTTTTAGGACTAAAAATAATGACATCTCCACCTGCGTAGCAATCTTCTTTTAATAAATATGTTGCAGATTTCCCGATTTCATCAATTGTTTCTCCTGAACCTGCAAATAAAATATCCCCGTATTTAATTTTTTTAGTAAGTGGAATTATTTTGTCTGATATAAAAGAATAAATCTTATTAATTTTAACATTATACCTTGTGTAAAGTTCACCATAGCGAATAGCATTATGCCCATTTTCTGAAAGTTCTTCTTTTGCAATACCAGCTCCTTTTGAAAAAACTCCAATATCAGCAAGTTTTGTTAATTGCCATTCTTTTGGAATATTTTTTTGTAATTGGTTAGTTTTCATATTAATTTACATAAATAATTTCTTCTCTATTATATATAAGAATCATTCCCTTGATTCAATCGATTATTTTGTGCTTTAAAATTTGCTTCTTCTTGTTTTGTCCAAGTATCAACATATACAGAAAAAGAAATTCTGCTCACTGAAGAATTTTTTGCTTCTTTTGAAATTTCTCCTCCACCCTCAATAAGTTGAAAAACTTTAATTCCTGCACGACCAGAACCACTTGTTGAATCTTCAACAGTAACAGCA
>PFCS01000021.1 GCA_002772895.1 Parcubacteria group bacterium CG10_big_fil_rev_8_21_14_0_10_36_14
TTTTTTATAAAATAAATAAGCAGAGCAAAGGATAGTAAGAGAGAAACAATGTGGGGCCTAACCATAAATATTCTAAAGAGAAAATCGGCCGAGGAAAATAATAAAACCACTGTCCAAAAAAACGGATACTTAATATTGATTGATTTTAGTAACCAAAAAAATGAGGCCAAAAAAAGAGTAGCTAAAAATATGGTAGCTATTTTTACACTAAGAAGTGGGCCTCCTATAAAAGTAAAAGGGATTAAAATTAGATGAAAGCCATACCAGATATCGGCGCCATACTCGGTTATAGTAGAGGCCGAAACATAGGGAAAACTGGTATCTAAAAGACCGTTTTGTTGATAGAGAAGAGCATGTTTTATATGGTAGAGCGAGTCAAAACCAAAAACTTTATTGGTAATTAATATAATAAGTGTAGAAAATATTAAAAATATAGCGGTTGATATAGACAGACTATATTTATCAAATAAATCTTTTATTATTTTCATATAACTAATTTATTGTTTGAGTGAAAAATTATCCTCAACAAAAGATAGGAGTTTGACTACATCAGCTTTGGCGTCGCTTGAGCCGAGAACTATAATCGCTACCGGTCTTTTTTGATTATTAATTTCTTTCCCCTCACCCCCTCCATTTTTTGCCCGCTTGCTCAACAGTCTGGCTGAATTAATTTCAACTCTTCCTTAACCACTTGTCTATCGTCCCAAGATAATCTCTTACCACCAATCACGATAGACTGCTCCGCACCTTTGCCTGTTATCAACACAATGTCGTTTGCTTTTGCCAGAGACAATGCCTTTCTAATTCCTAATCTTCGGTCTTCAATCACAAACAAATTTTGGTCTCTAATCTTTCCAAATTTTTCAGACGAAACAGCAATGTCTTCCAAAATTTGTTTAGGATCGTCCTCATACGGATCAACATTGCTTACAATTACATAATCAGCCATTTTTGCGACAAGTTCGCCCATAATCGGCCTTTTAGCTTTATCTCGTCCACCCCCTTCAGCACCAAGCAAAATTATTACTTTTACTCCCGTCTTTTTCATGCTGTTTGCCGTCTCTAAAATGTTTGTGATACTTTCTTTTTCGTGGGCATAATCAACTATCACTGTAAAATTTTGCCTCTCATCTATTTTTTCCATTCTGCCCGGAATTGTCTGTAATTCTTCTAGCCCCTTGGTTATTAGATAATTGCTTATACCGACAAGACGGCAAACAATTATGGCAGGCAAAGCATTATAAACATTAAACTTACCCAAAATGCTGATTTTGAAAATTACTTTTTCTACCTCAAAACTTACACCAGTATTTGTTTCTTGGATATTATTTGCAACATAGTCCGCTTTATTTTTGAGAGCAAAGGCAATTTTCTTGTCGGCTTTGAAATTGTAAAAATAGTCAGCATACTCGCTGTCCTTATTTGCAATTATAATTTTCTCAATTTCTTTGCCAGCGATAACTTTCTTATGAGAAGAAAGCGCCGCAAACATTTTTGCTTTCATCTGTTTGTATTTTTCAAAACTTCCTCCGTGGGCTTCAAGATGTTCTGGCGACAAATTGGTAAAAACGGCTATGTCGTAATACACTCCAATATGGCGAGATTGTTTTATACCTTCGGAAGTCGTTTCAACGATACAAAATTTACAGCTGTTTTTTACCATTTGGGCCATAAGTTTTTGAATTGTAAAACGGCCGGGCATTGTCATGTGATACTTATTCAAAAATTCTTTTTCGCCAATTCGAATGTTTGCGGTGCTTATGATTCCGGTTTTATATCCGCCAGTCGTTAAGCAAGACCAAATAAAATTTATTGTTGATGTTTTTCCCTTTGTCCCAGTTACACCGATAACGATCATCTTTTTTGACGGAAAGCCATAATACAAAGTTGCAAAAAGTGCCACGAAATAGTGATATACCAAAACGAGTTTTTCAGGCAATAATTTTTTCAAAAGTTTTTTCATGTTTTAATTTTCTTTAGGCGTTTTCTAAAGTTGTACAGGTGATACCAAAATGGATTTACGACAACATCAAAAAAATCGGAGTGGGTTATCTCCTTACCGCCAAATTTCTTTTTGAAAATTGTTAGACCATCCCAACCTTTATATATTTTGTTTTTGGTGGCTATACCGCCAAAATTGTAATAGTTGCAGTTAAGCTGTTTGGCGTAGCAAATTGCTTTCCACTTCGCCAAATAAGACGGGCATAAACTCCGATAATCGTTGCTTGAGCCGCCGAAAACATAGTTGGCGGTTTTCCCAAAAATAATAATAAGATCGATTGCTAAAATTTTTTGATCATATTTCGCTATTGATAAATAGGAGTTTATTTTGTGAAGATTTTGAAAAATATTTTTATAATAATCTTTTTGATGGAGATTAAACCCGTTTCTTTTTGATGTTTCCAACATCAATTCGTAAAAAATATTAAAATATTTTTCAAAATCCTCCGTGACTATTTCCACTGTTATTTCCTTTCTCTCTGCCAATCGTATTGAGTAGCGAGTCTTTTCATGCATTGCCACAAGTATTTCATTTTCCGATTTTTCCAAACTCAAAAACCACTCCGTGCGTGGTTGAAAATACGCCGAGTGATAGGTGTAAAATTGAGCTTTGGTAAAAAATTTTGAAAGAGTGTCGCTCGAAACTAACGGGGTGAAATCAAGCCTGACAAAAACAGCATCTTCTGATTTTGCAATTTGTTTTAATTTTTGTTTGAGATTAGCAAAAAAATCATCTGAAAAATCTTTTGTTATTGGCCCATAAGGTATATAAAAATAACTTTTACCTAATAAAAGAGAATATTTAATTATTTGAAAATAAGCGACAATTTTGTCGCCGTCACTTACTAAAAATCTTTTTACTATCCTGCCTAAACTTTTTTGCCAATCTCCATAAAAACCTGCCTGCGTAAACGGAACATTTTCGCAAATTATTGTCGGATTAAAATTTTCTTCATTTTCAATTTCTCGGAATTTAAATTGTTTCATTGTGTGGTTGGGTTTTGGTGCTCGTGGAAACAGAAAGCTCCCCACGAGCAATAATCCTTTCGGACTGCCCGATAACCTTTCGGCTACCGACCCAACCACTAGTGCTCAATGAGGAGCTTACTGTCTTGGTTGGGAATTTTTTGGGGCCATGTCTCGCAAAAAAATAGTCGAGGTTTAAGCAGTTATATTTTAAATTTTCTATTCTGTATTTATGTTTAGTATTTTATCTTATTTTCCATCTTCCAGCCAGACTATTGAGCAAGCGGGCAAAAAATGGAGGGGGTGAGGGGAAAGAAATTTTTTGCCTGCGAGCCGTTGGAAGCCCCGCCACCCTGCTCGTTCAGAGCAGAGTCAAGCAAAATACTCTTTTCTTTTTAGGAGAAAAAATCCGGCGCGCGCAAAAAAATAAAATCGTAAAGAGTATTTTGCTTGGCGGCGAGCGTTAGCGAGCGGCGGCAAGACGATTTCCATTGTTTAAGAATTTTTGATAAAGTAAGTTCGAGCTTGGTTGTATAAATGCACCGACATTAACAATATTAAATATCTCCTCCACATTATCTAAGGCGACTCTAATACAACCACCCGAATATGATAAGGGAGTGGGCGATCCATCGGGATAAACGGTCGGACCGTGTATAAAAAAATTTCCTTGAAACTGCATACTCCAAGGCATATAGACGTGCCCAAAAGAAGAGGAGTAATGATTTTAAAATTCATTTTTGATTAATTTAAACACATAAAAAATTACATTACAATATGGCTATAAAATAAAATAGACACCGCATT
>PFCS01000022.1 GCA_002772895.1 Parcubacteria group bacterium CG10_big_fil_rev_8_21_14_0_10_36_14
CTGCCACTCTTGATTGTTGAAAAATAATTGATTTAGCTGGGTCAATTCCGGCAGCTAAATAAATTTTGGCAACTTCAATAATATGCCGGCGTAACTCTTCTGAGCCTTGCTTAACGGTGATGGCGTGATAATCAACAATTGAAAATATACAATTATATTTTTCCTGCATCTTCACCCACTGCGAAATAGCGCCAATATAATTTCCGATGTTTAGATTCCCGCTTGGTTGAATTCCTGAAAAAATGGTTTTTTTCAATTCTAGATTTTTTTCTATTTTTTTCTCCATATATTTATCTTTATATTTTTATCTTACTGGAAAAATCCCGTAAAAGCAACAAATGTAATAAAAAGCCTCAGTATAAATAACTGAGGCTTCTATTCAACCCTTTCAAAAAGAACAAAAGCAAGAAAAAATAAATTTGTCTTAACTAGATGCGACTAGCTTTGAGCCATTCTCTCGACTATTCAGGGACTAGACTGACCAACAAAGCACAATTTGTTAACTCGTAATCATGAGAATCTCAACAAATTTTATTTTCTTGCTTAACTTCTGTGTGCATAATCGATTAAACTCAGAAGTATTCTTCTATCTTAAGCTCTAAAAAAAATTTGTCAAACTTTGAACCGTACCCCAAAAAGTGGACACGCAAGTGTCTGCTTTTTTTGTGGGCAAAATAAGATATAATGAAATAACAAACTAAGATAAATAATATGAGTAAAAGGAGACTAAACGAGAATCAAATAAAGGAACTGCTAGCCAATAAGAACGTTGAGAATTGTAGTGATAGGTCGATCACATACAATAAAGAATTCAAGGTGTGGGCTGTAAATAAGTATTATGAAGAAGGATGTAGTCCCAGAATGATATTTGAAGAGGCTGGTTTTGATATCTCAATAATCGGAGAAGATACACCAGGATTCAGTCTGCAGCGCTGGAGAAAGGAATATCAGACAAGAGGCATTGATTCTCTGAAATTTGAGCGTCGAGGTCAAGGCAATCGAGGCGGTAGACCAAAGACTAAAGAGTTAAATGATGCTGATAGAATAAAAAGACTGGAGATAGAAAATGCCTATTTGAAAGCGGAAAACGATTTTTTAGCCAAACTCCGGGCGGCCCAAAAGAGATAAAACTAAAACCGCGACAAAAATATTCTATATTTAAACAACTAAATCTAGATATTAAAATATTATGTGAAGTTGGTTATGTATCTAGAAGTGGATACTATAGCTGGTTAAACAATTTTAATAAATTAGATAAAGATTCAAAAGATTACGAGATAATTAAAGAAATATTTGAACAAGGAAAGAAGAGACTGGGCTGGCGCAGCATTCAAATGAGGCTAATCAATGATTATGGAATAATAATGAACCATAAGAAGATAATTAGAATAATGAAAAAATATCAGCTGTTCGTTAAAATAAGAATTAGAAACCCATATAAATATATTGCTAAGAAAACCCAGGAGCATCGAACATTTGCCAATATATTAAATCGCGAATTTAGACAGGAGGAACCGCTGAAAGTATTTTGTACTGATATAACATATCTGTATTACGGTTATGGGCAGAAAGCATATCTATCAGCGGTTAAAGATATTGCTAGTGGGGAGATTGTTTCCTGGAAAACTTCTCAGGGGCTAGGCCTCGGTATTGTTTTAGAAACGATTGATAGAATGAATATTATTAATTTTGAAAATACGATAATTCACTCTGATCAGGGATTTCACTATACTAGTCCTGAATATAGCAAGAAGATTAAAGATCTAGGAATAACTCAATCAATGTCGCGTAAAGGAAATTGCATTGATAATGCGCCTATGGAATCGTTCTTTGGTCACCTGAAAGATGATGTGGATTGCAAGACGGCTAAAACATTCAATGATTTAGATGATGCAATTAATAACTATATGGATTATTATAATAACAAGAGATATCAATG
>PFCS01000023.1 GCA_002772895.1 Parcubacteria group bacterium CG10_big_fil_rev_8_21_14_0_10_36_14
AAATAAAATCATTTTTAATAATCCGTCTTTTATATCTTCCAAAGACGGCAAAGAATTATTTTTGCTGTGCTTGCCCTCAATCAGAAAAATATTCTTTCCTTTAACTTCGGCTTCGTCCGAAGTGAAATAATAATAACCGCCCAAATAATTTTGTATTGTGATTATTGCTTTTGTTCCCGATAAATTTTCTTTTGGTTGAATAGTCAATCGTTCTCGTCTTTGGGCTTTTTCTGCTAACATTCGCGACAGCTTCATAAACTCATCTTTGCCCTTCAAAAGTTCGATAATCCTTTTTTCTGCAGTTTGTCGCGAGTGCATTTCTACCTTTAATTTTTTAGAGATTTTAGCGTAAGATTCCAACGCTTTTTGCCCAATTTGGCCAACTTTATCAACATGAGCAAGATTCCAATGTAAGGCGTCTGATTGATAGGAAAGAATATTTTTAATTTGTCCTTGAATGTACTCGGTATCAAATCGCTGGTTTGTAATTTTGTGTCTATATCTTTTGCTTCTTTTGGCATCGTTGTAATAAGTAATAATTACATAAATCCCCAATAAACTCATTAATGAAATCGTATCCCATTGCAAAAAATCTCTGTCGCCCTCTTTCCCCTCATCTTTTATAACTGGAATTATTGTTATTTTTTTGCCAGAAAAACCCAAGGTGTCATAAACTCTTGTGTAAGGATAGGAGCGAGTACGCTTTGCCGAAACCCACCAACTTATAGCGACTTTATTTTCTTTGGTGATATTAAGAATAAAAGAAGCACAAGAAGCCAACGCTCTTTCTAAATCTTTGTAAGCAAAAACCTCTAAATCCCGACAAAGAAGCGGATTATACTTTATACCTTTGATTTTAGCTAATATGTCCATATTTTCCTGCTTTACGATTGATAATTTCTAATTTGTCGTTTTGATCTGTAAAAAAAGTACTTTGACTGCCGTCAAAACCTAACTTTTTTTTGATAACTGGAACGAGCGACTTTTTTATTTCAATACCAATACTATTTCTTTCCAGTTCGCGCGCCTTTTTCATTGTTGTGCCGCTACCAGCAAATGGGTCCAATATGGTTTCACCTTTGTAAGAAAAAAGTTTAATTGCACGATATGGTAATTCTTCAGGAAAAGCCGCGATGCCCTTTTCCAATGGCGAGCCGGGCATTACATTATTCATTTCCCAAAGTGTCATATACCATTTTTTGCTTAAAAATTCTTTTTTATCAACTTTTGAAGCTTCGCGAACTTCTTTAGAAATTGAACGATAGTCAAATTTTCCCTTTTGAAAAATAATAATATTTTCAAGTAGGTTATCAGGATAAAAATACATCGGATAAGGATTTTGAAGCATTACCCCACTACGGCGGCTAATTCTTAAATAGCCATCTGGTTTTTTCCAAACGATTCTATCTCTATATCTAAAACCGGCTTCTTGAAAAATTTTTGTTGCGTCAGCAACGATAGGAAATTTTTCGCCGTCTATCAGCATATCATCAATATTCAAAACAGCGATTCTTCCGTCCTGCAAAACTCTAAATGTTTCTTGTGCAAAATTTCTTAATACGCCAAGATATTGCCCATAAGTTTTGAATAATCCTTTATAATCAAATGGGGCATTAAAATAGGGTGGCGAAGTTACCATTAAATGGACGCTTCCGTTAGGAATTTCTTCCATGCTCATACAATTTCCAAGTATCAATTTATGTGTAGTTGCCATATTTTTTTAATCCTTAAATAAATCGGCGGCAGAAACGCCGAGAGCTTTAGCTATTTTTTCTAATGTATCAACGGTAGGATTTGGACTTTCGCCAGTTTCAATTTTAACAATAGTATTTAACGCCAAATCAGCGTCTTTTGATAGCCGATCTTGGGAAATGCCTTTTTTTAATCGAAGTTTGCGGATATTTTCACTAACTGTATTTGCCATAATGTTTTGACTTTGATAAACTATTATAATATACTACTTGTAGTGAGTGTATATCATCTTGCTTAATATAATGATACCGCAAACTTCAAAAATAAGCAAACAAATCTTAGGGAGTTCCTTAAATTTTTCCGCACACGGGTGGTGGGGCAAGGAAAAGAATTGTAAGCCCGCCGAAAAAATCGC
>PFCS01000024.1:0-74 GCA_002772895.1 Parcubacteria group bacterium CG10_big_fil_rev_8_21_14_0_10_36_14
TTTTCAGAGGGAAAAACCTCAACCTCCTCGGGTACGGCCTCGGCAAACCTAATAGGCTCCATGTATTCCCCTTT
>PFCS01000024.1:118-455 GCA_002772895.1 Parcubacteria group bacterium CG10_big_fil_rev_8_21_14_0_10_36_14
CCTGTATTTCTATTAAAGATACGTTTTTGATAATTTTTTCTACCACTAATTTATCTATCTCTTTTTCTAATTTAAAATCAGCCCCAGGCACCTCGTTATTTTCATTTACCCCACTATGCCAAAGTTTAAGAAGAATATCCTTACCCGAAATTCCAAAAGGACTACACGACAACTCGCCATTATTCCAAATATATAAATATCTTATTTGGGGATTTAAAGCGAGGTTGCGTAAAATAATATTAACTCCTTGCCGACTATACAATGTTCCAATAATAGCTGATTTTTTTAATATGTCAGGCGATTCTTTTAATATTTTTTCAGGCTCATTCCAAAGAGT
>PFCS01000024.1:497-1667 GCA_002772895.1 Parcubacteria group bacterium CG10_big_fil_rev_8_21_14_0_10_36_14
AATTTATTTAAAGTTATCATAAATTTTTTATATATTTTAACACATACTTGTATATTATTAACAATTGACCGATGGTTACCTAGTATATATTCTTAAGTAACATGACCAAAGGAAAACTTATTGTAATTGACGGCATTGATGGCTCGGGCAAAGCCACCCAAATCAAACTACTCAAAACTAGATTAAAAAAAGAAAAAATTAAAGTCAAAACAATTGATTTTCCTCGCTATCAAGATAATTTTTTTGGAAAACTGATCGGCGAATATCTTTCGGGTATTTATGGAGATTTTATAAAAGTTGCTCCAAGGTTAGCCTCTGTTTTATATGCGGCCGATAGATTTGAGTCAAGTCAACAAATACAAAATTGGTTAAATTTAGGGTTTATCGTTTTGGCCGACAGATACGCCACGGCTAACCAAATTCATCAAGGCGGAAAAATTTCTAATTTAAAAGAAAGAAAAGATTTTCTAAAATGGCTTGATACAATGGAGTATAAAATTTTTAAAATCCCTAAACCAGACTTAGTTATCTATCTAGATCTCCCACTTGAGGTTAGTAAAATGTGGCTAATGAATAAAGTCGCGCAAAGAAAAAAAACTTATCTAAAAGGCCGGAAAGATGTGGCCGAGGATAATTTAATTCATCTTAAAAATTCCAGAGATAGCGCCCTACTCCTACAAAAACAAAATAAAAATTGGAAAAAGGTAACTTGTTGCACTGGTATGGTTTGTATGTCTCCGACCGAGGTTCACGAAGAAGTCTTAAAAATTGTTCTTAAAAAAATAGATATAAGTTAAGCATGTCTAATTATGGATATTTTGGAAATTTAAAAGAAAATTATAAGAAAGGTAGAAGAGGAGTTCCTTTAGAAGTTATTGAGTATATTTTTAATAAACTAAATAAAAATAAATCTTTGGTGTTGGATTTAGGTTGTGGAACCGGTATATCAACTAGGCAATTAGCACCTTATTGTAAATATATTATTGGAGTTGATAAAGATAAGGATATGATTTCAAGCGACGGTATTAATTATAGGGTATCAGATGTTTCTAATTTACCTTTTGAGCATAGTTATTTTGATTTAGTAACAGCCTTTAGTGCTTTTCATTGGTTTTGTGATAAAAAATCTATTTTAGAAATTAAGAGAGTTTTAAAAACTAACGGAATATT
>PFCS01000025.1:0-558 GCA_002772895.1 Parcubacteria group bacterium CG10_big_fil_rev_8_21_14_0_10_36_14
GGAACAAATTGTTCTTCTGTACCAGCAGCAGCTGGTTGGACAGACGGAGGAGCAGAGATATATCTTTCAACAGCAGGCGATGAAGTAACAATCGGTGGAACTGGTACGCTCGGTAAGTTAACAATCAATGGTGACGCGGACCAGATTCAATTCGTCATAAAAGCAAATGGAACTCAAACTTCAAATCTGACCGAATGGAGAAATAGCTCGAATGCAATTCTAGGCTATATGTCGCCAGCCGGAAATTTTGGCGCATCTGGGACACTTCGTGTTGACGGCACTTCTACTTTTGCCGGGACAGCAACATTTACCGGTGCCCTCGTATTGGGTGATGGAGACGATATCGCGATTAATTCAAATGATTGGGATATCTCAAGCGCAGGAGTTATTTCCGGAGCTAGTATGTCTTCAACACAGCTTACAGACGGAGGTACTATTTCATTTGACTGGGTTGATGCTGAAATCGCGGACGCGCTAACAGTATCCGGCGGAACAATCGGTTCAAACAATATTTCCGGAACACTCACAACAACTGGCGCTCTTACGATCGGTGACAAT
>PFCS01000025.1:587-31220 GCA_002772895.1 Parcubacteria group bacterium CG10_big_fil_rev_8_21_14_0_10_36_14
ACTTGGGATATATCATCTGCCGGAGTAGCGACAGGACTTTCAATTTCTACATCAACTCTTAATGGAGTAGCAATCGGCGGTTCAACTCCAAGTACGGGTGCGTTTACATCCGTCACCGTAAATGGCAATGCCGTTTGTCTTGCTGATGGAACAAATTGTCCTTCAACCGCGGCAGCCGGCGGATGGGTTGATGGCACAAACGAAGTTTATCTCGGAACATCAGGCGATACGGTGACGATTGGCGGAACAGGAACCGGCCTTGGAAAATTAACAGTAGTGGGCGACGCTGACGAAGTTCAATTTGTAATCAAAGCGAATGGAACGCAAAATAAAAATCTAACTGAATGGAGAAATAGTTCAAATACAATTCTTGGCTATATGTCTCCTGCCGGAAACTTTGGCGCATCCGGAACGCTTCGCGTTGACGGCGCATCCACTTTTGCCGGCACAGCGACATTTAATGGCGCGCTTACACTCGGTGATGGTGGAGATGCGGTTGTTATTAACTCAAGCGGATGGTCAATTAGCGACATGGGGAATATATTGGGTGCGGTGTGGGGAGACGCTCTGTATGTTACTGGCGGGATTTATCCGGGAGTTGTGAATAGCTATCAACTTGGCGCTTCTAATAATTATTGGAATGAGGCATTTTTTGGTGAGCTTACTGCTTATGGAAGTGTTCTGTTTGGTGGCACGGTAAATGTATCAACAGGTGTGATTTTAACAAATGGATTTATCTGCGTTGATAATGACGGTAATTGTTCTTTTGTTGATAGTGGTTATGGACGCGCTGACGGATGGGTTACTGTAGCGGATGACTTAGCGGAAGATTATTTAGTTAATGATTTCACAATTGAAGCTGGTGACGTTGTATCGTTTGACCGATCAAGTGATACACACGTAATTAGGACAACGTCTACTTATAATAGTGATATAATTGGAGTTATTTCAACTAAACCGGGATTACATATTGGTTATGCTGATGACGAAATGTCGAAAGAAGATAGACGTCCGGTTGCTCTTGCCGGCCGTGTTCCAGTAAAGGTTTCAAATGAAAATGGCGCGATTCAGATTGGCGATTATCTTACCAGCGCATCCTTGCCGGGTTATGCGATGAAAATGACAGAGCCGGGAGTTACGGTTGGCCGGGCGCTTTCACCTTTTGATGGCAGTAACGCGACAAGCACGGTAATCGTTTTTGTAAATACTGGTTGGTATAACGGCGACGAAACAGCCACATCATTTGGAGAAGAGCCGACCTTACTTAGCGTTTCAACTGACGAAAATAATATCGGGCCGATTACAACTGCGAATAATGATTTGGATTTGGGGGGACATAGCATATTAAATATTGCTTCTTTAAGCGGTATGGAGGATTTATGGCAGATTGATGAAACTGGAAACTTTATTACAAAGGGAGAGATAATAAAAACGATAGCAACTTCTGTTGGTGATAAAGATTTTTATCCTGTATATAATGAAGATCCGACAATAATGTTAAATGGTTCGGGTGAACTTCTAAATGGTGAAGCACGCATTATGTTTGATCCAGCACTTTCAGAAATTATGGACCCGAATGAATTACTTTCCGTGACTATCTCAATGACATCAGAAGGAGCGCAAGGGATTTATGTTGCGGAAAAATCGATTGCCGACATATTGGTAAAAGAAATAAATGGCGGGATGGGAAGCGCGAGGTTTGATTATATAATAATAGCAAAGAGAAAAATGAGTAATATAGCCCCCCCACCTAACCTCCCCCCGAGTACAGAGGGAGGAGAGGATACTACAACAAGCACCTCTACTCCGGAATCCGGTGGATTTGAAAATTCTCTTTTAGCAGGCAATACAACTTCCACGCAAGAAACAGCGACCAGCTCGCCGGAATCTTCTGTCATTGCGAGCGACAGCGAAGCAATCTCGTCAACAACTTCTACTGAAGAAGGGATATTAGCGGAAGGCACTGATATTGACCAACAAATTGCAGATCTGGAAGAATCTATATCAGAATTGCAAAGATTGATAGATGAGGCATCTGTCATTACTGGGACATCTTCATCATTCACTAACCCAGCTTTATCTGATAGTATAGTAATAGAAGAAAGCACGAGCTCTACACCCGTAGTGACAGCGCCTGCAGATGAAACATCTACAAGCACGATAGCGGGGATATAAAATAAAAAAGTATCAATTATCAATGTTCAATTATCAATAAATTTTAAAGTTCAAATTCTCCAATTATCACTTTTCATTTTAAATTGGTCGTTCATTGACCATTAATTATTGCCTGCCCCGCACCAAGCCATTTGGAAAATATTATTTTAAGATAACGTAAGCCGAAGGCGATGCCGTGAGATAGATTATTGGTTTATAATAAATTATCTTTGGGCTTTGGTGCTGGGGGTTATTGATTATTTCTTTTTTAAATTTTTATGCAGAAAAAAATTACAATTATTATTGTAGGGTTATTGTTCCTTATCGGAGGCGGTTTTATGTTGGGCAAGTTTTTACCGGAGAAAGAAACCTTTGAAGCATCTGCAAACGCCAATTTAAGAAATGGGTTAGTCGCATTTTATAAATTTGACGAAACGGGCTGGACTGGAGTAAGCAATGAAGTGATAGACAGCTCGGGAAGGGGTAATTATGGGTGTGCATACAATGGCGCCGATACAGCTGCCATTGCCAAATTTGGCAGATCCGGCGAATTTGATACGACGAATTATGTACGAATAGCAAATTCGGACACACTGGATATTACAGGCGAAATAACATTATCAGCATGGATTTATCCGCTATCGGATGTCGTGGGTGGAAGTATTATTAAGAAACCTTGGGTTAGCAATGTTAACCCATGGCGGACTTATCAAATATATAGAAGCAGTAGTAATGCGTCGAGTTTTTGTATTACAAATAGCAGCAATGTAAGTGTCTGCGCGAATGCGTCAGCGAGCACGCCATTAAATACCTGGAGTCTTGTAACAGGTACTTATGATGGTTCAAAAGTCAAGTTTTATACCAATGGTATCTTTGACCATGAAGCTATTCAAACTGGCAGTATAAAATCAAATAGTGAAGATGTGTATATCGGTTTTAATTCAAACTACACCCCACAAAGTTTTGATGGATATATTGACGATGTCCGTATTTATAACCGCGCACTTTCCGCAAGCGAGGTCGCAACACTGGCCGGCTCGTACAAGGTAGAATCTATAACCAAAAATGATCTTGTCGGGCATTGGTCAATGGACGCAAACGATATAAGCGGGATAACGGTCTATGATAAGTCGGGATATGATAGTAATGGCACAAAGTCAGGTTCTTCCGGAGGTAATAATACCCCGGCATTATACCGAGGTCAAATAAAAGAAGCACTTGATTTTGATGGGACAGACGATAGAGTTTCAATCGCTGAAAATAGTAATCTTTATATTTCTGGAGATATAACATTATCCCTTTGGTTAAATGCAGATAGCTTTGTAGACTATGCCAGAATGATAATGATGTCTAACTTTTCCGAAAATGAATCTGACAATATTTTGTATATGTTGAATACGTTTTCTACGGGTGACTTATACATAGGACATGAGTATGGCGCAGGTATCAATCAAATTTATATAATCAACACAAATCTCAAGACAAATCAATGGTACAACGTGTCTCTTGTTAGGAGCGCAGCCCAAAAAAAATATTATTTTTATATAAATGGTGCATATTTTTCAGAGCAAGCGTATGATTTTAATCCTACCGGCGGTTCTACCAGTGATTTAAAGTTTGGCGGAGAGAACTATTGGTATAATGGGAGATTAGATGATATACGTATTTATAATTATGCGCTTTCTGCTCAGGAAATAGCCGCTCTTTATAATTCTGCAAAAGAAAATCATATTACCTCCGCACCAAAAACCGGTCTTGTTGGTTGGTGGACAATGGACAATAATAATATTTTTGGTGCAAGGGTATATGATTCAAGTGGAAGTAATACTCATGGGACAATGATTGGGACAACAACCTCTACTGGTCAGATTGGGCAGGCAAGAATTTTTGACGGAACGGATGATAATATCGTTTTTACAAGTTATCCTACTGGCGACATAATATCTTTTGGAGCTTGGGCGAAAACTTCACAGCTTGGTTATCAAACTCTTATTGATAACCAATATGCAGGAGCATTAAATCCGGGAATAAACATATTTATAAATACAGCGTCAAATTTTCCAATTTGTCGTTTTGATGATGGGGTAGTTAATCCGACAGCGTATGACGACACTATGAATATAGTAGATGGACAGTGGCATCATATCTTTTGCACAAAAGATGCGAGTGATAATAAGAAAATTTATGTAGATGGTGTTTTAAAAAAAACTGATACCACCGCGATGGGTGATATGTCGAGTTCTGACAATATGTATATAGGTTCATATAATGGAACAACCGGCGGACCATGGAACGGCTCGGTTGATGATGTTAGGATTTATGATCGCGTCCTGTCTGCAATAGAGGTGATGCAGTTATATGAAGCAACAGGCAAAACTTATGTTCGTTAAAGGGTGAATTATCAATAAAATTAGTTAAAATAAAGGCACTTTTGTCAGCAGGCAAGAGTGTTTTTTGTTATTGTTGAGTATTGTTTGTTACCCTTGACAAAATCATTAAAATATGCTATAGTTAATTATCAATAGAACATTAACAAATTTAGCCAAAATTGGCTAAAAATACACAAAAAAGGAGTAAACAATGAAAGGCTTTTATATTCTTGTGTGTCTGTTGGCTTCCATGTGCTCTTGCGGAGGAAACTATTCAACAACGGAATACGTCGAGCCCAAGAGTGACTGCACGGAGATCCAGATCATTCAGGCCAGCAAAAAGCCGGTCTCCATCAAGGTCTTTCTTGATCCGGGAAGCTCTCTTGACGGCGCGTTCATCATGAATGCGCTCAACTCCTTTTGGAGAGAAGTCGGCGTAACAGTAGAAAGGGTCAATGCGCCGGAAGAAGCCAAAATCGGCGTGGTCTTCGTAAAGGGATCACCGGACTGCAAGAGTCCGGTTGAGATGGGTCGACTGCAGTATAAGTATTGGGCAGATATGGACGACATCATCATCTTGGAGAACTGCTTCCAGCTTCCTCAGTACAAAGAAAGATTCCCAAGTGCGATTTCTCATGCGCTTGGCAATCTGATGGGTATTGAGGAGTATCCGGACTTCTGTAGTCAGGGCGGATTAATGCGTACGAGTGTCGCAAGAATGTCCGGTACGATTCCTACTCGCCTCGCCAAAGAAGACAAAGACTCATTCTATCATCGTCTGCGCTACTCCAATAGTTGGGAGTATCTTACCATCTGCGTGAAGAAGGCGACGTGGGAGCAGGGAGTCTACATTCCTCGTCCAGAAGAAGTTCAGACCGTAAGATTTTGGGCTGATTCCAAGCTTTCTGCTGTTTCAATCAAGTCTCACCTCAACAAGTATTTCAAGCTGTTCGGTAAGAAGTTTGAAATGGTGGGGCAAGAGGAAGCAGAGTTCGTGGTAAAGTCATGGGATTCGGAATACAACACCTGTAGTCCGATGGCAATCACGTACAGGTCGCTGAGCGAAATTCAGCTCAAGCCTGAGCAGGGATGTTTGGAGCTCAGGTCGGATTCTGAGTTGGATGCGACAGTTGTTTCTCATGAAGTCGCTCATCTTTTTGGAGTCAACCACGTTCCGGATTGGTGTGGAAACGCCATCATGGATCCACACCTCAACCCGGGACCATTCTTCACCCCAACCGATGTGAGGGCGTGGGGAGCTCGAGATGTTAGCTCGTCTGTCCTTGAGCGACCAGATTACACGCTTTACATCAAGAACGAAAAAGCCACTTACATAAGGAGGATAGAAATCAAAAGAGAACTCTAACAAAACATCAAGCAGTTCTTGCTATTGCAGAGCTGCTTTTTTTTATACTATAATGATGAAAGCGCGTTATATTATAAATAGTGGGATAATAGAATTATAAAATATGATATATTTTGCGGAACTTGGACAAAATCCAGAATTGTCATTGGCAGAGATTCTGGCAGTTTATCCAAAAATAAAAATTTTATTCAGAACCGATAAAGCGGTTATTTTTGAATCAAGTGAAGAACCGAATATTGAGAAATTGGGCGGAACACCAAAATTAGGCAAAGTGATAGGCGAGGGCAAATCGTTAAAAGAAATTATTTTAACCGAATTGAAAAAAGAATCAAAAGAAAAAAAGATATTTTTTGGTATTTCTTTTTACGGCGCAAAATCGGACAATAATTTAGGCAGAACTATAAAAAATATTTTGACAGATGACGGGTATAAAGTTCGCTGGGTAACGGGGAAAGAAAAAATTTTGTCCAGCGTAATTGTAAAAACAAATAAGCTTTTAAGACGCGGAGGAGAGTTTTGTATTCTCCCCTCGTCCTCCCTTTCTACGAGGGGGAGGAAAGAGGAGGGGGTTTGGGTAGCAAAAACAATTGACGTGCAAGATTTTTTTGATTATGAATTTCGTGATATGAAACGTCCGGCTCGAGACCTTGTCTCCGGAATGACTCCGCCAAAACTTGCAAAAATGCTTATCAATCTTGGTGGCGCTTCGGATGAGGTGCTTGATCCTTTTTGTGGAAGCGGAACGCTTTTGATGGAAGCCGCACTTTTGGGAATAAAAGATATTTATGGTTCGGATATTAGTGAAAAAGCAGTAGATGATAGCAAAAAAAATATTGTCTGGCTAAAAGAGAAGTATCAACTATCAAGTATGGCTTTTTCGGAAATAAAAAAATGTGATGTTAACAATTTACAAGAATGTTGGCAGAAAAAATTTAAATTAATTGTTGGTGAGCCATATCTTGGTCCGGCGATACGAGGTGGGCTTTCTTTTGAAAAGGCAAAAAATTTACAAAAAGAATTAGAAGAAAATTATGATAGATATTTGAAGGGATTATCAGACAGCCTGAAAAAAAATGGAAAATTAGTTTTGATAGTTCCGTTTATGATAACCGCTGAAAAGATTTTTTATCTTGATATAGATATAAAAAAATACGGACTTGAATCCATACATGAACTAATACTTTATTCTCGTCCCGACCAAAAAATCGGTCGGCAAATTTATATTTTGAAGAAAACTTAAACGTCTCAACCCATTGAGGCGTTTAATAATCTGTTCCCGATTCATCGGGGACACCTGCGTTCATAATTCGTAATTAATAATTTGTAATTATATTTTAGGTTGCAAATCGAAAATGGCAAACATCACCATCTTTGATGATGTATTCTTTTCCTTCAAGGCGCATAGCGCCTTTTTCTTTTGCTCCCGTTTCGCCGTTATATTTTATAAAATCATCATAAGCTATAATCTCGGCGCGGATAAAACCTTTTTCAAAGTCTGTATGTATTCTTCCGGCAGCTTGAGGTGCGCTTGCTCCACGACTGACAGTCCACCCGCGCGATTCTTTTTCTCCGCTGGTAAAAAAGGTAATTAAATCCAAGATTTTGTATCCTTCTTTTATAAGAGCATCAAGTCCGGATTCTTTGAGCCCGAGTTCTTTGATATATTCTTTTCGGTCGTCATCGCCAAGCTCCGAAAGTTCTAATTCTTGTTTTGCGTTAAGCACCACTTTATTTTTTACATCCAGCTCGTCTGATTTGTCGCTATCTTCTTTTATATTGCATACATAAATAAACGGTTTAGTAGTTAAGAGCTGAAGCGTGGAAACATATTTTTTTTCTTCTTCATCAAAATTCAGTTCATTGGCAAGCAGTCCTTTTTCTAGAGCGTCTTTTATTTTTTCCAAGATTGCCAATTCTTTTTCCAATGCTTTTGTCATTCCAGATTTGGATTTTTTACTTATGTTTTCCAAATGTTTTTTTATGCTTTCCATGTCGGCAAAAATTAATTCGTAATTTATAATTTCTACATCATCCTTGGGACTTATTACATTGGCGACATGGATTATATCTGAGTCATCAAAAGCGCGGACGACTTCACAGATTGCATCAACCTCTCGGATATTTGCCAAAAATTTATTTCCAAGGCCCTCTCCTTTGTGGGCGCCTTTTACAAGTCCGGCAATATCAACAAACTCAACAACAACAGGAACGGTTTTTTCGCTTTTAGAGATTTCTGTTAATTTCAAAAGACGTTCGTCGGGAACAGCGACAATACCTTTATTTGGTTCTATTGTGCAAAAAGGATAATTTGCGCAATCAACCTGCACGCGAGTTATTGCTTTGAATAGTGTGGACTTGCCGACATTCGGTAGCCCGACTATCCCTATTGAAAATGACATAAATCAGTATAAATTAATGAAAGTCTGCTATTTATGGACCCTAAGGGATCTGCCTGCCGGCAGGCAGGTTAGAACTTTTTTGTTTTAATCACGCAATTTACTTAGTTATTTATGGACCCGGGGGGAATCGAACCCCCTATACCTCCATGCCATGGAGGTGTGTTACCGGTATACTACGGGCCCAAAAATAACTAAATAAAAGTCTAAGGGTATAAATCAAAATAACAGGCTAAATCTTATCCCATATTAGCAAGAAAACCCCTATTATGCAAGATTTAATGTCTATGCTTGCAATTTTTAGCTAAATATGATAAAGTTTAAGAAATACTTCGCCTTAAAAAATTAAACAATAAGTTGATAAGCAGCTCACAATTATTAAAGCAATAATTGTCAGCCGTCTGCTTACTGCGCTTTAATAGTGTTGTAGACAGATAGTCCGTTGTTTGTTAGCGTAATTTATGTACGAACTATTATATATAGTCCCGGCTATTTATACCGAAACAGAACTAAAAAATGTTACGGATAAAATTTCCGGAAAACTCAAGGAGGAAGAAGCGGATATAAAGTTAAATAAGGAGATGGGCAAGCTAAAATTTGCTTACCCGATACAAAAGCAGACAGCCGGATTTTATATCTTGGTTGATTTTGATGCATCTGGCGAAGCGCTTAAAAAAATAAATCGCGCTTTGCAACTAGAAAAAGACATTCTTCGTTTTATGATTACCAAGAAACTAAAGACAGTAAAACCTGTTGAGATTCATGAATTTAAAGCATCGGAAATTGCTCCAAGCGCCAAAAAAGAAAGAAGAGAAAAAACGCCTGTGAGACAACCGAAAGAAAAGGCAAAAATGAAACTTGAAGATATTGATAAAAAATTGGATACATTATTAGAAAAAGAAATAATTTAATAAGCTTTTAGCGTATAGCGTTTGGCGTTTAGGAAAAATATCTTAATCGTTAATCGCTGATTGTTAATTGTTAAATTTATGGACTTAAATAAAGCAATGATAATTGGAAACCTAACAAGAGACCCGGAAGTTCGCACAACTCCTAGCGGACAATCGGTCGCTAATTTTGGACTTGCGACAAATCGCTATTGGACAGATCAGGCCGGAACAAAACAAAGCGCAGTTGAATATCATCATATTGTTGCCTGGGGAAAGCTTGCTGATATATGCGCCCAATATCTTAATAAAGGGAAAAAGGTTTATATTGAAGGCAGGCTTCAGACTCGCGATTGGGAAGGTCAAGATGGCGTAAAAAGAAATCGTACAGAGATTGTCGCTGAAAATTTAATAATGTTGAGCGGAGGTTCCGGTTTTGGCGGAGGCGCAAACCGTCCCGGTGATCCAACTAATCAAAACACTTCAGACGAACCAACCATAGAGCCATTGGAAGGTCCGGAAGAAAATAGCAATGAAGAAGTTAAGGTAGAAGATTTACCATTTTAATAAAACTATATAAACTTGTATGAACAAAAACATAAAATCAAAGCCAAGAATGTGCTACTTTTGTACTAATAATATAAAAGAGATTGACTACAAAGATACAACAACTTTGAAAAAGTTTATTTCTTCTTATGGAAAAATAGTTCCAAGAAAGCGAAGCAGTGTTTGCATGAAGCACCAGAGAAAAATGGCCCAGGCAATAAAACGCGCCAGAATAATGGGATTGCTTCCATTTTTAGTACAATAAGCACTTGGCAGAAAACATCAAGCGTTTAGAAAAAAATATTCTAAGCGCTAATTACTAATAGCTAAATACTAGATTCTATGGCTACAACCGCAGATTTAGAAAAGGGAAAAATAATAAAACATAACGGTGAACTTTATACCGTGATTGAACGCGCTCATCATAAACCCGGCAAGGGTGTAACGGTTGTTCGTTCACGATTAAAAAATCTTGCTACAGGCGCAATGCTGGAGCACACTTTCAAATCCGGTGAGATAGTTGAGTTTCCTGAAACCGATAGAAAAAAACTTCAGTATTTATATAGCGATGCCAATGGTTCATATTTTATGGATATGGCAACTTATGAGCAGATGCAAATCCCCGTCAAAATTATGGACGGAAGAGAAAAATATTTTAGAGAAAGTGAAGAGGCAACGGTTTTGTATTACGAAAACAGGCCGATAAATATTGAGATGCCGATAAAAGTAAAATTGCGTGTCGTAGAAGCTCCGCCTGCAGTAAAAGGGGACACTGCCTCCGGCAATGTATCAAAAGAAGTAAAGCTTGAGACAGGGCTTACAGTAAACGCCCCGATGTTTATAAAAGAAGGAGATGAAATAGTAATAAATACAGAAAAAGGGGAATATGTAGAAAGGGGATAATCTTGGTAGCAGTAATATATAATTTTATTTTAAAACGGGCTAACGCCCGTTTTAAAATATTATATTTTTTAAGTTTTATGAATCCGCTCTTGCCTGCACTGCATCCCAAATTTGTTTTCGTACCTCTTTCATTATTTTTGGATTTTCTCGTAAAAATGATTTTGCAGTTTCACGTCCAACTCCAAGTTTTTCTTCCCCGAACAGATAAGTATTTCCGGATTTTTTAATTACTTCTTCCGCTACTCCGCTATCAATTAAATCTCCGCTTATTGAAATTCCTTCGTTATACATAATATCAAATTCGCAAGTTGTAAACGGTGCGGCAACTTTATTTTTTACAACTTTTACTTTTACGCGATTGCCAATTACGCGTTCGCCTTGTTTTATTTGCGCAGCTCTACGAACTTCAATTCTGATAGAAGAATAAAATTTTAGCGCCATTCCGCCGGTTGTTGTTTCTGGGTTGCCAAAGAAAACTCCTATTTTTTGTCTGGTTTGATTTATAAAAACGATAACAGTTTTACTTTTGGATATAATTCCGGCAAGTTTTCGGAGTGCTTGACTCATCAAGCGAGCTTGAAGACCCATATGACTATCACCCATATCACCTTCAATCTCTGCCTTCGGAGTAAGGGCGGCGACAGAATCAACTACAATTACATCTATAGCATTTGAGCGGACTAATGTTTCAACAATCTCTAATGCTTGTTCGCCGGTATCCGGCTGAGAAATGTAGAGGTTGTTGGTTTGAACGCCTATTTTTTTTGCATAATCAGGATCTAATGCGTGTTCTGCATCAACAAAGGCGGCTGTCCCTCCGAGTTTTTGGACTTCTGCAACAATGTGCTGAGCCAGCGTTGTTTTACCAGATGATTCCGGTCCGTAGATTTCTACTATACGACCACGCGGAACTCCACCAACGCCAAGCGCGATATCCAAAGATAAACATCCTGTCGGGACAACTTCGACAGACATTGCCTTTGCTTCGCCGAGTTTCATTATTGAGCCTTCGCCAAAGCGTTTCTTTATTTGTCCCAGCGCTTCTTCCACGGCCTGAAATTTGAAATCACTTAGTTTGTTCGCCTCCTTGGTTTTCTCTTCTTTGTTTTTTGTATCGGGCATAGAGTTATGTTAATTTGTGGATTTTTAATTTTATACTTTCTAAGTATCATACTAAAGGTTAGTATAATAAAAATTATTTATAAAATTAAAAATTTTAAATTAAAAATTTTATTCTATTTGTAATATAACATTTCTCCAAATAACGTTTTCTTTTGAATATCTATTTATACCTGATATTTTAATTAAATTTAATCCTTTTTGCAAATTGATGTCTTTACTAAAAAGATTTTCATTATTTAAAATTATAGATTCATTATTAATAAAAATTTTTGTGCCGGCGTCTGTTTTGCCCCTTACCTCAATTATTGTGCTGGATGTTGTTTCGCCCTCCTGAGGATAATAAAGCAAAAGCATCGGTGGCTTAAAAATTTTATTTATTTCAAAAATAATATAAATTATAAAGACGCCAATAAGAATAAAACCGATTAGCGCCTTTATAATTCTTGGGACAACGAGCATTAGTTTTCTATCAAGAGCTTTCTGTGGCTCTTTTGTTATTTTTTTCCTTGGAGCCAGTTGTCCTAAAAAAGGTCTGGGATCTACGTTCAAAAATAATAAATATTTTTTGATTATATTTTTTACATATAAAATATCAGGCAGCACATCTGTACTGCCCTCCTCCAAGGCCTTTAAATATTTTAAAGGTATTTTTGTTTTTTTACTAATAGTTTCCAGTGAGATTCCTCGTCTTACTCGCAACTCTTTTATTTCTTTCCAGGGATTAGCGCTTTCACTGGGAATGTAGCGTTTTTTGAACATGAAATTTGTAGATTAATCTTCTTCGTCCTTCTCGTCATCATAATTTTCAATATCATATTTATCTATGACGTTTTCCGTATCTTCGTTGTTTTCATTTTTTTTCGGCGCTTCTTCATAATCGTTTTGATTATGAAGTTGCTCGGTCGCCATCTCTATGCTTGTCAGGTCTTCTTTTCTCATCAGAACTTCTCTTGGTTTAGCTCCGTCGGCTGGCCCTATTACTCCCTGCTCTTCCAAAATATCCAATAGTCGAGCTGCACGGGCATACCCTACGGAAAGACGTCTTTGTAAAAGCGAGGCCGAAGCTTTTCCAGCGTTCATTATCGTATCAATCGCATCTTCCAAAAGTGGATCGCCATCATCGGCGTCAATTGTTATTCCACCGGCCATTTTTACTTTTTGCTTTTCAACAATTTCATTTTGATATTCTGGCGCGCTATAATTTTGTTTTATAAATTTTACAACATTTGTTACATCAGCTTCTGTTACAAAAGCGCCCTGAAGACGCTTTGGTTTGGAAAGCTCCGGAGTTAAGAAAAGCATGTCGCCCTGGCCTAATAATTTTTCTGCTCCACCTGTATCAAGAATAGTTCTAGAATCAACTGCCGAACCAACTGAAAAAGCCACACGGTTTATAATGTTTGCTTTTATTAGTCCTGTGATAACATCAACGGATGGTCTTTGTGTCGCGACAATAAGATGGATTCCGACAGCACGCGCAAGTTGGGCAAGACGTATAATACAGGCTTCAATTTCTACGCCAGAGGTTGCCATCAAATCGGCGAGTTCATCAATGACGATAACTATATATGGCATACTTTCTTTTGCAGAGGCATTATAAGAATTTATGTCGCGTTTGTTTGCGTGAGAAAGAACGTCTAATCGGCGTTCCATTTCCCCGATTGCCCATTTTAAGGAGTTAACTGTTTTTTTAACGTCAGTTATAACGGGCGTTAAAAGATGAGGTACACCATTATAAATAGGAAATTCAACTCGTTTAGGGTCAACTAAGATTAACTTTAAGTCATCCGGACCATTGGAAAAAAGTAAACTCAAAATAATAGTATTTAAACAAACTGACTTTCCAGATCCTGTTGCTCCGGCAACTAAAAGGTGTGGCATTTTTCCCAAATCCGTAACCCAGACATCTCCTGCTACGTTTTTCCCCAAAGTGAAAACAAGATTACCTTTTCTATTTTTAAATTCTTTAGAGGCTAGAAGATCGCGTAGATTTACAATTGCTTTTTCTTGATTCGGGACTTCTATTCCAACAAGAGATTTGCCCGGAATCGGTGCTTCTATACGGATTGGATGAGCAGCCAAAGCGAGCGCCAAATTATTTGATAGACTGCTTATTTTTGAAAGGCGGATTCCCTCATCTGGCTTAAAGGTATACTGAGTTACTGTTGGGCCGATATTGTATGGTCCCATTTCTACATCAATACCAAAATTGCTAAAAGTTTTTTCAATGACAGCGATATTATTTTTCAAATCTCCCGGGCTTGCTTTGCTTATGCGTTTGGAAAGAAGGGTAAGAGGGATATCAATTTTTGCCCGTTTTCTTTTGAGCGGGAGAACAATCCGCTCTCTTCCACCAACATTATCCGGAATGGTTTTTTTTATTTCTTTTTCTGTCTCAGTTTCATCGTCATCATCTTCATCTTCGTCCCCATCGTCATATTCTTTGCGGGCAAATGGAGAAAAGTCTTTATTTTTGGAGCTGGCAATAAGCTCGTATAAGTTTTTAAATAATTTATAGATGAAGGTTCCTATAAATTTTATAATTGCAAAAACAGTTTTTATTGATGTATTAAAAACAATCACAAGTGAAATCAAAAGTAATGCAAGCGTTATAAGAACTGCGCCGGAAAATCCAGTAAACTGCAAAAGAGGATAAGAAAGAAAGAGTCCGACATATCCTCCGCCTTGTCCGAGCTGACTGGCAGCGATAAGGTCTGTGTCGTGATATGCAAGTAGGTGGATAAAGCCATTTAAACTGCAGAAAAAAAGAAGAAGGCCGACGTAGGTCATAATTTTTACGCCTTTACCAAGATAAGCAAGTCCTGCCAAAACTATAAGCGAGATAGAAAATACAAGACGAAGCGAACCAAAAACAACAGCCAAGGCGTTATCTAAGATTCTCCCCGCTTGTCCGACAAAACCAAAAAAACTCAAAATTCCCAAAGCCCCAATTGCTAAAAGTACTATAACGAAAATTGCCTTTTTTGCTTCTGGGTGAAGGTCTAGTTCAAAGGGTTCGTAATTGTAAGTTCGTCTTCTATATTTTCTTCTTCTTGCCATAAAATACGTAAGATATATTATACTGACCCTGATTTTGCAGGGATAAACATGAAACAATGTAAATAAAAGGGATTATAAATTAACCCCCCTTCATTATTATAACATAAGAAATTATTAACTATCAATTGTCAATTCCAAATTTTAAAAAATAAAAAAAGACGGTTCTTCAGTTAGAACCGTCTGTACGTGTTAGTTTTTGTATCCTGATGGGCGGGAAATGCCTAGGTAAGTTGGCGCACAGGGTGTTACGAGGGCTACGCGCTTATTCATCGCGCGAATTTTTTCAAGTTGGCGTCGTATCCCGGATGACATTTCCGGTTCGGGACGCCCCTTCGCCAGTCCCTGCCAGACGTCCAAGTCATCACCCAGCCATTCGTTTCGGGTGCGGATGTCTTCTTCGGCCGACAAGCCGATGCCATAGACAGGCGGGAAGAATAGTCTGATTAGGGCGATGAGCTTTTTCATTTTCTCCTCCTCATCTTGAAGCGCTTCTCATACGGCACGCGCTTGATTTTGGGTTGGGGCAGAGTGCAGTAGCTCGGATTTCCGAGGTACTTGCGAAGAAAAGAAATGATTTTGTTTAGCATTGCTTTCTCCTTGTTTGTTTTTTACCAAAATCACCATAGTTATGATGAGTTTGGGAATGGATTTTATATAGAAACGAGTATTGCTGAAAATTACTTACAATTACTACTGTTATTATTTAAGTCTTATTAGATTATCCGTTTATGAAAGTCCATTATGAAAGTATTAAACAGTCTTTTTATTGTCTATTTCATACCTTTATAATGTAGCCCCGCATCAGTTAAAAATTGTGCGGGGCTAGTTGGTGGGATTGGAGGCTACTTCTTGTGACGCACTGCCATTCCATGGTTGTCGTTGCGGAAGAACCGACTTCCAGGACTGCGTTTCTTTGCCTTCTGCCGAGACTTGCGGGAAGTCCCGTTTCCGCCTTCGTCCTTTTGTCCGCCCATTCCTACGGGCTGGGCGGCGAGACGTTCTTTGCGGCGCTTGTCGCGCTCGGCTTCGCGCTTTTCGCGTTTGGCCTTGCGCTCCTCACGGCGTTCCTCGCGTGCTGTCTCGTCTCGGAACTGGGAGAGCCCGTTCTGCTTGCCGGACATATAGATTGGTGTGTTGGTGGACATGAACTTGCCGGAGTTCTCGCACTCGGAGAGAATAGCGGCTTCACGCGATTCGCGATTCGCCTTGTTGATAGCTTCCTTTGCGAGTTGTTCCCGGCACTCGTTACACAGATCGTCGTCTCCCGTAGCGGAAGACACACAGCCTATATTGATGCAGAACATCTTCTACCTCCTTTTTCTTTTTCTGGTTTTTTCTCTGTTGTTGGAATTATAATTTTTTGGAAACGTTCTTGGAGTATTTTCCTTTCCAGACAGAAAACGTAGAGCTTCAACGACTGACGGGTCAGCACCTTCTGCCTGTTTTAAGATGTTTTGTTTCTCGGTTTCGGTTAAAGTCCTCAAGCGTTCCTCCTTTTATCCATACAAGATCACAATATTTTTTATTTTGAGCTTATATTGATTGCCCTGCATCTTTGCGATGCAGGGCTAGGTGGGAGGACAGTTTGCCTGTCCTATATGTTGTGAGAGAAGAAAGAACTACTTGGTCTGGACGTCCTGCGTGGCGATGCGGTTAGCCTCCGCCAGAGCGACGGCTTGGCGATGAGCTTCCAGTTCGGCTTCCGCTTCGGCTTGGCGCTCGTCAGCCTGGTTCTTGCCGTTGGCATCGGCGATCCGCTCCTGCCTCGTGGTCCAGCGCCCCATGGCCTTCTTGAGGAAAGCCGAGAGCGGGTAGATCACCTGGTCCTGCGGAGTGGCCTGCTGCACACGGTTGTCGATGGCCACGAAATCCCGGCCATCCCCCATGTCGCAGTACTCGTCCACGAAGATGCTACCGTCCTTTTCCCGCCGAAGCCGGATGTGGACGTTGTGGAGAGTCACCTTCTCCTTGCTCAAGCGGTCCTGGTAGAACCACGAGCGCTCGGAGAGGGTGCAGGTCCCGGACTTGTCGGAGTCGAACCACTCTTCCAGGGTCAGGGTGTCGTGCGAACGGAACTCGGTGACCATGGCCATCATCCGGGCCTTCTTCTTGGCCTCTTCCACGGCTCGCCGAAGCAGGCGATGGAGGTTGGTGGCGGTCTTCCAGCTGTTCATCTCCAGCTTCTCCGGAAGGTGGAGCCGATCTTTGGTGAGCGACTCCAGCGGGAGCAAGATGCCCTGTTCCCGACCCTTCTTGAAGAACCACGCGGCTCTGTCGCCGATGGCATCCAGTGGCTTGACGTAGCCACCAGAGACCTCGCACAGGGCGACACGGCAGCCACCTTCCGGGCCGTTGCGGGGCACGCGGAAGGCGACCTTGACCGGCGTCTCCGACTGGAGAGCCGAGATGAGGTCGGTGGTGCTGGCCGAGTTCCAGATGGACTGCTCGGCTTCCTTCTGCTGGGCGTTCTTGTCCGCCCACCAGGACTCCTGCACCTCCTTCATCTCCCTCAGCGTTGCGCTGAAGGAGGTGTTCATCGTGAAGCGCACATTCTCCCCTCTGATGCGGCCGGTTTCCCGATCGCGGAAGGAGAGGATGAAACCCCTCTTGTCCTTCTTGTCCATCAGCTCGCAGATGCCGAGCTGCAACGCGTCCGCGACGAGGTACGCCACGGACTGGCTGGTCTTGGGAGCGAGATCCCAGGCACGGTTCAGGTAGGTAAAGGCCAGATTCTGGCCGGCCAGCGACGACTTGACGCTGGTCTCCGCGATGAGCTGGCTGGCAGCCTGGACGAGCTTGTCGTAGTGCTCGCGCAGGAAGTTCAGGTCCTCGGTCCCGAGCAGATCTGCGACCTGCTCCGCCACCTCGATGATGACCGGCTCGAGCTCGTTCTTCACGCCCTCCAGGAACTCCTGGGCCACGGCGGTCGGATTTCCCTTCACGCGGGTTTTCACCGCGTTCAGGGTCTTCCGAACCTCCGCTAGGGCGTCGTATCCCTTCTTGGACTTGCCGCCGGTGGTGGTGAGATCGGAAAGCTTGGTTCCACTTTTCACGTCTTGAAGCTTCATTGTCATTCTCCTTGCGCTTTTGGCGCATCTTGTCTCCGTTTCCGGAGTTGTGTCAATCTGACACGGTTTGAATTATCCGACAGTTAAACTTCTCTATATATAAACTGGAAGAAAGAACGAAGTCTGATATGGGAGCGTTCCAGTTTTCGCTCTTATCAGTCAAACCTTTTTTAAGTCTGATTTTTTACTTGTAAGCAATATAGCATATTTTAATTATTTTGTCAAGAGCTTTGTTCATTTTTTGTCTAAAATTAGTTAAAATATTTTTTATTAGCCTTATTTTGACTTTATTATTTAAGAATATTTCGTTTTATAATTATTTTTTATTAAAAAACCACGCTTCAAAAAGCGTGGTCGTGTATATATTAATTAAATCGTATATCTTTTGCCGACAATCATTTTTTCGGCATTTTTTACGGAAGAACGAACGAAGTTATCAATCTGCGCTTCTTCTCCATGGACAAGAAGCGTTTTCTTTGGCTTCAGACGTTCTATCATTGCCTCCAGTTCTTCGCCCGAAGCATGCGCGGAAAGTGAATACTTCCTTATCTTCGCTCTCAGGCAGATATTCTCGTCGCCAAGCTTCAATTCGTTTCCTCTTTTCATAGTAAGCAGTTTGTAGCCGGGTGAACCCTTAATCTGATAGCAAGTGAAAGCAATTAAGTTTTTAGCATCTGATGCCCACTGACTACCGAAATATACAGACCATCCGCCACCCATCATTCCTGCCGGAGCAATCATGACGCAGGCGTTGTTTGATCTTGCGATAGTATAGCTTTGGTTGATGTTTTCTACAAAGTGTTTTTCAATTTCAGAATCAATGATGCCATATCTTACATATGTTACGGCACTAATTTTCGCCGAAAGCCCATTGATGTAAACCGGCCACCTTTTGGTTATGCCAGCCTGCCTCAGGGCTTCAAAGATAATCTCAACACGTTCAATTGAAAGCGCCGGAATAAGAACCTTACCGCCTTCTTCTAATGTTTTCCGCACATCATTTATCAGCCGATTAGATTCTGTTTCTTTGCTAATATGCTTTCTTTGTTTGCCATATGTGAATTCGCTTACCAAGTAATCAAGCTTTCCAACATTATCCAAAGAGCAAATTGTTGCTCCGGGAATAAGTGGATTATTAAAGCTGATATCTGAAGTGAAAAACACTTTCTTTTCAGCTACCTTTACGAGCGCACTTAAGGCTCCAAGGATATGGCCGGCATGAATAAGTGTTATATCAAATGGCCCAAAAGACAATGTTTGTCCAGGATTTACAATTTGAATTTCTTTCAAAAGCTTGTACATCATTATTCTGTCATAGCCCGAACGTTGTCCTTTGTTGGCCATGATTTTCAATTGATCGGTCCACGCCTGTTTGCAAAAGTCGCGTGTTGGCGCCGTTGCCAAAATGATTGGCCTGATGCCTTTTCCAGCAAGCATCTTGCGCAAAACCGGCAGACCACCTACATGATCGTGATGGCCATGATGAAGAAGAATGATAAGATAGCGAACTTTATTCAAAATGGAAAAATCAGGGAGAATTGAATCTGATTTTGCTGGAAGAAGCGTGTCTTCCTGCTTCAGGTAATTCATCAGACTTTTTACAATCGGAATTTTGTATTCTCCGCCGATTGTTTTGTAATCAAAGATGACCTGCTCAGTTTCTTTTTCCAATGCTTTCCCGCGGGCTTGGTATGCTCCGCAATCACTAAGAAAACCAAATTCTCCATATCTCAGTAAAATCGCGCTTCCACCAATAGGTGGGCGCTTTTCGCCGTTTTGGGGGCGCGTTGCTGCTCCGCCCAAAGCAATCAGCTCCGGGTACATTTTTTTCCTCCTCATCCAAATAAATTGTAAAAAAACAATTTTACTACATTATACGAGAGTCCGTATAATGGCATCACCTTAGCACAATTAAGAAAAATTGTCAAGTTTAAGAATAAAAAAGCAGCTCCTTTATAAAGAGCTGCATAATGAGGTTATTTATTCTGAAAAAATAGACAGGAGTTCGAGGTCTATGGATGTGCCAAAAAGTCCTTTATGCGCATCTCGTGTGGTGGCAAAATTGATTATTTCACCTGGATTCAGATATGCGAGCCCGTTTTTCGTACGTGGCGCAAGTTGACTCCAATGCACACGAGCAAGGCCTTGTTCTGTTAATTGCTGTGAAACAGCAACAATTCCCCAAAGGTTTGAATGGCTCCAAAAGAGAATACGCGCTTGGTTTTTCTTTAGGTCGGAAACGTCCAGTTTGGCGTTTTCTTTCTCAGAAGATTGATTCATCATTTGGAGAACATCTTCTTCGTTAATTTTCGGAAATTTGATATCGTTTTTTTCCGCAAGAATAGAAAGGAGCCCCAAGAGATCAATTCTCTCGCGATTTCTTTTCAGAAGATCAACTGCAAAAGCGCTATCTTCAAAACTAAAGCATTCACCCCCGTAGATTTTCTGCGAAGTTAGAAAAAACTTTCCACCTTGTGAAATTAATGCAATTTCGTAAATATGAAAATCAGCTGGACCGTAAAAAAGCACACAAAGTCCAGCATCCCGTTTTGAAGGATAATAGACACCTTGCGGTTGTGGACTTTCCAAAATGCTTACATCGCGCACAAAAAGCTGACTGTCGGAAGAGGTAACGTTGCTTTCTAGTCCGATAATTCTTCTTTGCATTGTTGGTTGATCGACAAACACCTTAAAAACTTGAGTTCGATATTCATTGGTATTCATTATTTCAAGTTTGAACTGTAGTTGGTTTGTAGGAATTATGTTTCCAAAAAACCCATCTTCATCAACACATATTTTTTTATTATCAACAAAAATAGAAATATCAGAAAATGGCAACTTTTCCATGGCTCGCTCCTTTTAAAATGAGCTGTGATTCACTTACAACCTACTCTATTTTTATAAAATTGTCAAGTATTCTAAAAATAACAAAACCCCTCTGTTAAAAAACAGAGGGGTTTATATCCAAAGGTTGGAGGACTTTAGGCAATTTACCTCCGTGCCTGCTCCACCTGGAAATTTTCTTGACACAGAATGCAATCAATGCGGCAAAAATGTGCCAATTTTATAAAATCGCATCAGATTATCAAGCCCTCCAAGTAGAGTGAGTACGGAGGCATTATCCCTCTTTATTTTTGAAAAAACAAAGAGAGTGGGTGAGATAGATATAAAGATCTTATGCCCAAGAGTTCCCCCAACTTTTGGATATGCCAGTTATTTACACAAAACTGGAGGAGGATATGTACAAGCTATCAATTGACGCCTGTACAAGAAAGTCCAGCCGGAATATCCTAGCCAGAAGCCGGGAATACCCATTTGAAAATCCCACAGAATCTCACCCATGCTTATTAAATGAGATTCCTCCTTCCTCCAAATTTGCAAAAATAAACTGAATTTCACGATAAAAATAACTTAATGAAGTATCGTAACATAAAAATAAAATTTTGTCAAGCCCTCAACTCATAACTTCATAAGTTTTAGTACATAAATCGCAAGTCATATCTATAATTTTTAGTATTTTTTGGTATTTTTTTATAAACCTGTGGATAATTGTGGAAAAATAATTCCTCAAACTTTTATTAAATTCTTTTTTTGCTAATTTTAGCATTTTTTTATCTATTGACAAGTTTTCTATTTTATGGTATTCTTTTAATTGAATATAGTTCACTCTTTTAAATAAAAAAATCCCGTGCACTATACATTTTCTCTCAATTAAGCCTAATTTTTTTTAAAAAACCTCTCTTGTGGATAAAGAGAGGACATTTTTTTGCACGCTCCGTAAAACAGACTAAAGTTTTGGGGCAAACAGCAGGCAGTTGATGAAAATATATTAATTTCGTAAGAAAATAATTAGATTATCTTGCGGAGCGCGGTTAAAAATAAAAAACTCAAAAACAAACCTTTTTAATCTGAAATTGAGGGCAAAGTATGAAAAGAAAATGGTTTTGTTGCAAGGGTTTTAAGCCCAACTCTTATGCAATTCAAACGTATTCCTGTCAAAAACAAGACCAGAAAATATTTTGGCAAGGCCTATGATGCCATTCCTCAGTTTGACTTAATAGAAATACAAAAGACCTCTTATAAGTGGTTTTTGGAAAAGGGAGTTAAAGATCTTTTTAGAGAAATATCTCCAATCCGTGACTTTATCGGGCGCGATTTGGAGCTTTATTTTGATGAATATTATATAGACGAGCCAAAGTTTGATGAAAAGACCGCGATGGCAAAAAATGTTAATTATGAAGCGCCATTAAGAGTCAAGGTCCGTCTTATGAATAGAAGAACGGAAAAAACAGCTGAACAAGAAATTTATTTAGGCGAAATACCTTTGATGACCGATAGAGGAACTTTTATCGTTAACGGCATTGAGCGTGTTGTTGTCTCCCAGCTTATTAGAAGCGCGGGAGCTTTTTTTACTTCAGAATTTGTTCGTGGAAGACGGCACTATGGAGCAAAAATTATTCCAAACCGTGGAGCATGGTTAGAATTTGAAACTGATGCTAATAATGTAATTTGGGTAAAGATAGATAGAAAAAGAAAGGTTGCCGTTACAACTCTTTTGCGTGTTTTCGGCCTTTCAGAAGAAGAGGAAATAAAAAAAGCTTTTGCAGATGTAGACACTCATCCATTAATCAATTTTATAGATTCTACTCTTCTTAAAGATTTGACTAAAAATCAGAATGATGGATATAGAGAAGTATATAAAAGGATTAGACCTGGTGATTTGGCGACCGTAGAAAATGCCAAATCATTAATTGATGCAATGTTTTTTAATTTTGACAGATATGATTTGGGAGAAGTTGGAAGATACAAGTTTAATTTACGTTTTGGTTATGAAACAGATAAAGAAGATATAGCAAAAGAAGAAAACAGAATACTTTCTCAAAACGATCTTATAAATATTGTTAAAGAAATCATTCGTTTGAATATTACTCAAGATGACCCTGATGATATTGATCATCTGGGAAATCGCAGAGTCCGTGCTGTTGGCGAGTTGGTACAAAACAGATTCCGTGTCGGACTTGCCAGAATGGAACGCATTGTCAAAGATAGAATGTCAACATCAGACATTGAAGCATTAGTTCCGGGGCGTCTTGTTAATGCGCGTCCGGTTATTAGCGCGGTTAGAGAATTTTTTATGTCTTCCCAGCTTTCCCAGTTTATGGATCAGACAAATCCTCTTTCAGAGTTGGAACATAAACGTAGATTGTCTGTCATGGGTCCGGGAGGATTGTCGCGCGAACGTGCTGGTTTTGAAGTTCGCGATGTGCATCAGACTCATTATGGAAGAATTTGTCCTATTGCAACTCCAGAAGGTCCGAACATCGGTTTAGTCGGACACTTGGCAAGCTATGCCAGAATAAATGAATATGGATTTTTAGAAACACCTTATAGAAAAATTGATAAATCTGGCGATAAGCCTCGTGTTACAAATGAAATTATATATTTAAACGCTTTTGCTGAGGAAAAAACAATTACCACTCCGGCAACAACTCCAATTGATGAAAATGGATACTTTTTAGTTGAAAAAACAGAGGTTCGCCGTCATGGAGAACCTGATATTGTCGATGTTAATGAAATTGATTATATGGATGTTTCAAGTCGTCAGATTGTTTCTATCTCAACATCGCTTATACCATTTTTAGAACATGATGATGGTAACCGTGCTCTTATGGGAACAAACATGCAACGTCAGGCAGTTCCTATTATCAATCCAGAATCTCCGATAGTTGGAACAGGTGTAGAAGCAAAGGCCGCACAAGATTCAGGTCATGTTATATTAGCGGAAGACGCTGGAACGATTGTTAATGCAGATGGTTCAAGAATTCAAATTTTAGAAGATAAGGGTAATTTAAAAACCTATACTCTCAACAAATTTACTCGTTCAAATCATTCTACTTGCATGAACCAAAAGTTAGTTATAGAAAAAGGACAAAAAGTTAAGAAGGGTGATATTTTGGCGGATGGTCCATCAACCGACAAGGGTGAATTGGCGCTCGGACAAAATGTCTTAGTTTCGTTTTTAGCTTGGGATGGTTATAACTATGAAGATGCGATTATTTTATCGGATCGTATAGTTCAAGGTGATAAATTTACTTCTATCCATATCGAAAATCACACAATCGATGTTCGTGATACTAAGCTTGGTCCGGAAATTATAACAAATGATATCCCAAATGTTTCCGAAGAACTTTTAAAAAATCTTGACGAAGAAGGAATTATCAGAATTGGCGCAGAGGTTTCTTCGGGCGATATCTTAGTTGGAAAAATTACTCCAAAAGGAGAGACAGAGCTTTCTGCTGAAGAAAAACTTTTACGTGCTATTTTTGGAGAAAAAGCACGTGATGTCCGTGATACATCTTTGTCTCTTGAACATGGCGAACACGGAAAAGTTGTTGATATAAAAATCTTTTCACGTGAGGCAGGCGATAAGCTTCCCCCGGGAGTTATAAAATCAATTCAGGTTGCTGTTGCAGACCTTAGAAAAATACAAGTCGGAGATAAGATGTCCGGAAGACATGGAAATAAAGGAGTTGTCTCCAGAGTTGTTTCGGTTGAAGATATGCCTTATTTGGAAGATGGAACTCCGATTGACATAATCCTTTCTCCACTTGGAGTTGTTTCTCGTATGAACATCGGACAGATTTTGGAAACTCATATGGGATTGGCGGCAAACGTTTTAGGATACAAACTTGCAACACCAAATTTTGACGGTATTGAAGAACCGCAGATTGCAGATGCATTGGAAGAAGCCGGCTTTCCTCGAGATGGAAAAGTCCAGCTTTATGATGGAAGAACTGGCGAATCTTTTGATCAGAAGTCAACAGTCGGTTATAAATATTTCTTAAAGTTAAACCACTTAGTTGAAGATAAAATTCATCAACGATCAATTGGTCCATACTCATTAATTACCCAGCAACCACTTGGTGGAAAGGCTCAGTTTGGTGGACAGAGATTTGGAGAAATGGAAGTGTGGGCATTGGAAGCATATGGCGCAGCTCATACTTTGCAAGAAATATTAACTATCAAATCAGATGATGTACCTGGAAGAAGCAAGGCATATGAATCTATCATCAAGGGAGAACCTATAAGAAAACTAAATATTCCAGAATCATTCCACGTTCTTTTACGTGAGTTAAAAGGACTCTGTTTGGATGTTGATTTGATTGATAGTGAAGAAGAAGTTGAAGAACCAAGAATGGAGGAACAAAAGCCGAAAGAAGTAATAATAGAACACAAAGAAATAGATGAAGAAAGCGATGAAAAAAAAGATGCTAATACAGAGCAAGATAAAAGTATTAATGAAAATGAAAAATAATATTTCTTTCAATAAATAAAACAAAAATTATGTCAGAGATCAAAAAGCAAACTACAAGAATCCGCGACTTTCAGGCAATCAAGCTAAAACTTGCTTCGCCTGAAGTAATTAGATCGTGGTCATATGGAGAAGTCACTAAACCAGAGACTATTAATTATAGAACTCAAAAGCCGGAAAAAGGCGGACTTTTTGCAGAAGAGATATTTGGTCCGTCAAAAGACTGGGAGTGTTATTGCGGAAAGTATAAAAAAATTCGCTACAAAGGAATTGTCTGCGATAAATGCGGAGTTGAAGTTACTGTCGCTCTTGTAAGACGTGAGCGAATGGGACACATTGAACTCGCTTCCCCGGTTTCTCATATTTGGTTTTTGCGTGGAGTCCCATCAAAGATAAGTTTAATTTTGGATGTAAGCGTGCAAAATCTGGAAAGAGTGATTTATTTTGCCAGTTTTATAGTAACGAGTGTTGATAATGCCCTGAAGCAAGCAACAATAGAACAGGTTAAAGAAGAATTTAAGCAAAAAAAACGTCAGCTTGAAAATACTTATAAAAAAGAAATGGAAAGCATTGCTAAAGAAGCGGAAGGGGATGCAGGAAAACAAAAAGGATTGGCTGGCAATTTGGGAAAAATGCAAGAAGCGCTTGATTCCAAGGTGAATGATTTGGAACAGGACTTTAATTTAACCATTGCGGAAATAAAGAGCATTACTCCTTTGGCAATTTTGTCTGAAGCGGAATACCATGAGCTTTCATTACGTTATGGACATATCTTTTCTGCCGGAATAGGAGCAGAGTCAATTTATAATCTTTTGAAAAAAGTAAACGTTGAAGAAGAGGTTAAAAAAATTAATGAGGACTTGCTCACCATCCAAGGCGGAAAAAGAGTTAGAGCTATGCGCAGAGTTAAACTTTTACGTTCTTTATTTCTAAATGAAATTAAGCCGGAATGGATGGTTCTTACGGTAGTTCCAATAATTCCTCCTGATTTACGTCCGATGGTTGCATTGGACGGTGGTCGTTTCGCAACTTCAGATTTAAATGATTTATATAGACGCGTTATAAATAGAAACAATCGTTTAAAAAGACTTTATGATCTTAATGCTCCGGAAGTTATCAGTAGAAATGAAAAAAGAATGTTGCAGGAAGCAGTAGATGCTTTGATAGACAACAGTGCAAGACATACAAAAACAGTTGTTGCGGCTACCGGAAAGAAACGCCAATTAAAATCTTTGGCAGATATTTTAAAAGGAAAACAAGGACGTTTTCGTCAGAACTTACTCGGTAAGAGAATTGATTATTCTGGACGTAGCGTAATCGTTGTCGGCCCAAATTTACTTTTGCATCAATGTGGTCTTCCAAAGCGTATGGCATTAGAACTTTTTAGACCATTTATTATCAGCCAACTTATAGCACGTGAAATTGTTCATAATATTAGAAGCGCTAATCGGTTTATTGCTACTAGCGACGCTGTAGTTTGGGATATTTTGGAAGAAGTAACAAAAGAAGCACTGGTACTTTTAAATCGTGCTCCAACCTTGCATCGCTTAGGTATTCAGGCTTTTCAACCGGTTTTGATTGAAGGAAAAGCTATTCAACTTCATCCTTTGGTTTGCACGGCTTTTAATGCTGACTTTGATGGTGACCAGATGGCGGTTCATGTGCCTTTGACAGAAGAAGCAAAAAAAGAAGCTCGTGAGCTTATGCTTGCTTCACATAATCTTTTAAAGCCAGCAACAGGCGACCCTATCGCTAAGCCGGAAAAAGATATTGCTTGGGGTTGTTATTACATGAGTTTAATGATGGAAGACGATGATACGCCAAAAGCTTTTAGTAGCGCAAACGAAGCAAAACTAGCTTACCATCTTAGAAAATTAAGTCCGCGTAAAAAAATAAAAGTAAGAATGAAGTTTGGGAAAAAAGAAGAAATTATAGAAACAACTGTCGGCAGAATTTTGATCAATGAAGTTTTTGAAGGAAAGATGCCGTTTGTAAATGAAGTTATGGATAAAAAGAAGCTCGATGCAATTGTTAAATATTATTTAGAAAATTTTGGAATTCCGGAAACAGCAATATTTTTGGATAAAATAAAAGTTTTCGGATTTTATTATATTACAAAATCCGGATACTCTTGGGGTATGAACGATTTGCCTGAGGTTAAGGGCAAAGGCGTTTTAATTGAGGAAGGCGACAGACAGACAGAAGAAATAAAATCTCAATTTGATGAAGGACTTTTAACTCAAAACGAAAAACATAGCAAAATTATTGAGCTTTGGACAAAAATAAAAGACGATATCAGTACGATGTCAAAAAAATCATTAGATCCTAACGGACCGGTGGCCAGTATGATTAATGCAGGCGCCAGAGGTTCTTGGGGGCAACTAACTCAGATGATGGGTATGAAAGGTTTGTTAGCCAATCCTTCAGGAGAGATTATGGAGCTTCCGGTTAAAAAAAGTTTTAAAGAAGGATTATCGGTTTTGGAATACTTTATTTCTACTCATGGTTCTAGAAAAGGTTTGGCAGATACTGCCCTTCGTACGGCAAATGCCGGATATCTTACCCGTCGTTTGGTTGATGTTGCCCAAGACGTAGTTATTCACCAAGAAGACTGTGGAGACACAGAAGGGGCTATGCTTTCCAGAGAACAAGGTGAGATAATTGGCGAGCCACTTGCAAAGCGTGCTTATGGTAGAGTTTTATTGTCTGATATGAAAAATCCAAAAACCGGAAAGGTTATATTAAAAGCAGGTGAAACAATTGACGAAGAAGGCGCCAGACAAATAGAAAAACTTGAAATTGATAATCTTCATGTTAGAAGTGTTTTGCATTGTCATTTACGAAGGGGTATCTGTGCTAAATGTTATGGCAACGATCTAGCTTATAGCAGACCGGCTAAACTTGGAGCAGCAGTTGGAATTATTGCAGCTCAATCAATCGGAGAACCTGGCACTCAGCTTACTATGAGAACCTTTCATACTGGTGGTGCTGCTGTTGGAAAGGACATCACCCAAGGTTTGCCACGCGTTGAAGAGCTGTTTGAGGCTCGTCCTCCAAAACAGCGTGCTTTTATTGCAGAAGTAAGCGGTCAGGCCAGTGTTGATATGGCGCCAAAAGAAACGATTTCGCCAGAAGGAAAAGTTATAAATAGCGTAAAAGCCGGACAAAAATCAGTGAAGATACATTATCTTGATGATGAGTCATATTCCTATAAGTTTACAAAGAATGATGAAATAAAAGTTGAAGACGGCGCAAGCATTGGTGAAGGCGATCTTTTAATCCTAAAGTCAAGTGGTGATGAGATAAGATCTAAAACAGAAGGCAATATCAGCTTTGACGGCTCAAAACTCGTCATAACCCGCAAAGTTGACAAGGCAATAGAATATGTTATTCCTTCCAATTACCAATTAATAGTAAAAGATGGAGAGTTTGTGGAAGCCGGAGACGCTCTCACTGATGGACACTTAGATTTACAATCTCTTTATAAATATAAAGGCAAAGAAGCTGTAGGACAGTATTTATTGAAGGAAGTAAAACACATATATTTCTCACAAGGACAAAAATTAAATGATAAGCACATAGAAATTATTATTCGTCAGATGTTCTCACGCGTTTTAATTGTTGATGCCGGAGATACAAACTTATTGCCAGGTGAAGTTGTGGAGATGGCTGAACTTTTGGATGAAAATGAAAGAGTTAAAAAGGAAAAAGGCAAAGAATCAACCTATGAGAATTTATTTTTGGGAATTACTAGGATTTCTCTTTCTACACAGAGCTTTTTATCAGCAGCGTCTTTCCAAGAAACAGCACGCGTTTTAATCAATGCAGCGGTTACAGGAAAGGTTGATCCGCTAAACGGACTGAAAGAAAATGTAATTATCGGACGTTTAATTCCTGCAGGAACCGGATTTGGTAAGGGTTCTGCAAAGCAAGCAAGAGATTAATTTTTTATATGATATTAAAAAGGCCCTGGCTATATGCCGAGGCTTTTTGGTTTATGAGATTTGACTGCCATATAAAAATGGCAGAATGCTTTCACGAAAAATATCAGCGCAAATCCTCTCATAAAGATACTAAGAGGGGAAACCCATTTTGGAGCAGTTTCGTCTAAGGATAATAAAAAAAGTAAAAAAGCTAGAATTGTGAATTTTCCAAAGACGGCGATGGTCTTGTTGCATTTATCAATTTTTATTTGAGTTTCTTCTTTTATAGCTTCCATCTGGCTACTTTATTTCCATAATAAATGGCCTTGAAGCAAAAGAAACCGGAGACAAGAAGTCCAAGTATTCCTGTAATCATAAAAGATACATAAACCGCTTTTAGATGAAACAGCTTTAGTCCTAAAAAAATCAGCAATGTTCCGCCGATAAGGCAAATTATTGATCTTATTGAGCTAAGCTTTTGTTTTTCATAATAGCTATTAAGTTCTTTTACTTTCTGAATCAATAGTAAAGTCTTTTCAGGGTCAATATTGTTTTGCAAAGAACTCATCGGGTATCCTCCTCAATGTTTAATTTAGCAGAAAAATACATTTATGTCAATACTTGAAAGAAGTCGGGGGATAAGTTAAAGTATAAGTATAACTCCATAATTCATAATTCTCTATTCATAATTAATATCTTATGTCAGGTCACTCCAAATGGGCAACTACCAAGCGAAAAAAAGGGATAATTGATTCAAAGCGCGGTAAAATTTTTACCAAACTTGCCAGAGATATTACTGTGGCAGCGCGAGGTGGCGCTGACCCAAATTTTAATTTTCAACTACGTCTAGCGATTGATAGGGCAAAGACATCAAATATGCCAAAAGATAATATTGAGCGTGCTATTGTTCGCGGAGCAGGCGAAGGAGAGGGCGGACAATTAAAGGAATTAATTTATGAGGCAGTTGTGTCTGGCAATATTGCCCTGATTATTACAGCGCTTTCTGATAATCCAAATAGAACGGCGAATGATATAAAACATATACTTTCGAAAAATGGAGCTAACTTGTCATCTGGCGCGGCAATGTGGCAATTCGAAAAACTTGGAGTCCTGCGAACGCAGATAGAAGACAACAGGTCAAAAATAAAAGATAAAGAATTAGAATTGATAGAAGCGGGAGCAGAAGACATAAAGGAAGATGACGATGAGTTTATTATTTATACTAAAGTACAAAATTTACAAAAGCTTAAAGAAGCAATTGAAAAAGATGGTGTGAAAATAGATGATGCAGGTATTGAATATGTTGCTAAAGAACCGATAGAAATTGACGACGCAACTAGTGAAAGGCTGGAGAAGCTGGTAGATGCAATTGAAGATAATGATGATGTTTCGGAAATATTTACCAATGTAAAATAATTTTTCAATTTTTAAAAATTATGATTATTCTAGGTATTGATCCTGGATTTGCAACAATCGGTTATGGCTTTCTAAGGAAAGAAGGAGGGCAACTCCACGTTTTGGAATATG
>PFCS01000025.1:31269-32731 GCA_002772895.1 Parcubacteria group bacterium CG10_big_fil_rev_8_21_14_0_10_36_14
TTGAAAAATTATTTTTTTGTAAAAATGTAAAAACTGCATTGGATGTAGGACATGCGCGTGGTATAATTTTACTTGAAGGTATGAACGCAGGCTTAGAGCTTCATGAATTCACTCCTCTACAAGTTAAACAGGCGATAACCGGCTATGGTGTGGCGGATAAAATGCAGATGCAAAAAATGGTTCAACAGATTTTGCACCTCCATGAATTACCAAGACCGGACGATGCCGCTGACGCCTTAGCGCTTGCTATAACGCTGGCAAACTCAATTAATCTTATAGATAAAAATGCCGTCAAAAAATAATCCAAAAATTTTTAAAGATTTTTGGGAGTTATCAAACAAAGAGAACAATAAAAAGAAAATGACAAAACCTGAAATCCGCAAGGATTATTTACAGGATAATTTTGTAGTGATATGCCCTAAGAGAAAATGGAAAATAAAAATGAAAAGTTCGTCTTTGTTTGAAAAGAGAGAACTTGACTGCAACTTATGCCCGGAAAATATAAATAAAGAGAGGGCTAAGCAAATTTTTAAAAAAAAGGACGGATGGGCGGTAAAGACGGTTGCAAATAAATACCCGGCATTTTCTACAAATAATCAGTTTTCTTTTGGCACGCAAGAAATTGTTATAGAAACGCCTTATCATAATCATCAGAGCGTAGATTTTTCAGTTACTGAGATAGAAAAAGTTATCAAAATGTATATAGAAAGAACATTGGCAATCCGAAAAATAAAAGGCATAAATTACATTCTTATTTTCAAAAATAGCGGAAAAGAAGCCGGAGCTTCACAAAATCATGCTCATTCACAAATTTATGCGACAAAATTTATTCCATTTTATATTTTAGATAAAATAAAAAAAGAAAGAGAATGTGAAGGATGCGTTTATTGCGATATTATAAAAAAAGAAAAAAAGGGTTCAAGAATGGTTTTTGAAAATAAAAATTTTATTGTTTTATGTCCGTACGCCTCTCAACATAGTTATGAAATAATGGTTTTACCAAAAAGACATTTAGATAATATTTCAGAGCTCAATACTGAAGAAAAAAAATCATTGGCAAAAATTTTTAAAGCGATATTTAGAGGAATAAAAGATTTAGGGTATTCATATAATATGTATTTTCATGAAGTTGTTAAAGACTTAGACCAGCATATTTATTTTAAATTTAAACCCAGAACTTCTGTTTGGGCTGGATTAGAAGTTGGCAGTGGTCTTATAATAAATCCTATTCCACCGGAAGATGCTACAGAGTTTTATAAAAAATATTTTAGAAAATAAAAACCCCGCCTTTAAGGAGTAGCGGGGATTTTTTTCTGATATGAAACAAACAAGTAAGTACATTTTTCATTTGTTTCATTGTTATATCGCTCGCATTTTTCTATTTTTATCTCGTCTTTGTCTAGTCCATTATCAGTGCAAAGGGTATTTAGCAAATTTTTTACCTTTTCATGAATGCCATCAA
>PFCS01000026.1:0-5497 GCA_002772895.1 Parcubacteria group bacterium CG10_big_fil_rev_8_21_14_0_10_36_14
ATAAAAGCTTTCTAAATGTTTTATAAAATTAATAATAGAAAGCCTATGACAGGCGCAGTTTGGACAATTGGCGCCTTCCAAAAGGAAAAAGAGGCGAGGAATTTTAGGGGCACACTTTTAGGTATTGTAGTGTCTTTTTTTGTTTTAGTAATGTTTGCTTTTTTGCTAAATATAGCGGAGAATTATTATTCTTTAGAAAATGAAGCTTCAGCAAAAGAAGTGAGTGGTGGTCAGACTAATGCTATTTCTGGTACTACTGAAGGCACTATTAGCTGGCATCGGATTTTTGGTATAAAAACAGCGCATGCGGCAACTTATGCACGTAGCGATTATAAAGCTACCTTAATTTTACGTTCTTCGCCTAATTTGGAGCTTTTACCCGGTGAGGAAATTTTATATAAAGTAGGGTTTAAAAATACAGGGATTGCGCCTTGGTACAATACCGGCGCAAATTTTGTGTCAATTTATACTTCTGGACCAAAATATAGACAGTCTAGCTTTCAAGGATCCGGATGGTACAAGAATATTCAACCGGTAAAATTGGCTCAGTCTTCGGTTTTGCCCGGTACCCTTGGTTTTATAGAATTTAAGCTTAAGGCGCCAACTAAAGAAGGAAACTATATTGAAACTTTTTATTTGGCGGCAGAAGATAAGGCGTGGATAGAGGGAGGAGAATTTTTAATTCCAATTACAGTCGTAAAGTCAAAAAGTCAACCAGCAGTACAAGCTACCTCTCCGGTTGCAGCTGGCGAGGTATTAGTTCCAATCACCAGTTCTAATTTTCAAGCAAGCTTGCTTTTAAAAAGTCATAATGAAATACAAGCCAAGACAGGCGAGCTGATATCTTTGCGTTTTGGATATAAAAATACAGGAAAAACTGGTTGGGATATAAAAGGATTAATTGTTCCGCAAGACGATTTGCTTTCTGACGGCAATTCAATTTTTTATAATCCAACCTGGACTAGCGGGCATCAGCCGGCTGTGATTGGCACAAGCCGGACAGAACCGGGTCAGCTGGCATTTATTGATTTTAAACTTCAGGCTCCAGAGCAATCTGGACAGTACACCGCAAAATTTAAACTTGTTGCCAACTATGACAAAGAAGTAGAAGGCGGATATGTGGAAATTCCGATTTATGTAACTGATGAATCGGCAACCACTGACACATCTGGAAGGATTGTGAATCAAATAAACATGCAAGAGCCGGAGATTCAAATTGGTTTGGATTTTATTACAACAGATGGCGAAACATTTGAACTGACGGCAGATAAAAATTTTATTTTACGAGATGGTTCTGGTGCTACGTTAGGTAATTTTTCTGCCAACGAACCAGTAACTGTTTCTTATAATTTTTCCAGTAAAATTTTTAAAATAATGAATGCGCGTATAAATTTTAGCGCTTCTGGCGAATTGCGTTTTGCAGGGCTTCAGGATGATACGGTTTTTACGGTGCTTTCTATGTCACGACCGACGGATTATGGTTGGAATGATAACAAATATCGCGACGGTATTATTCTTCGCCAAGCGCAAAATACCGGTCGGCTTTGGATTATAAATAATTTACCATTGGAGCATTATTTATGGGGGATTGCCGAAACCAGTAATCTTTCGGATTTGGATTATATAAAATCAATTATTGTTGCTTCTCGTACTTATGCGCTTTATCATTATGAGCGCAATACAAAATATAGCGGATATTTTCATATGCGGGCAACAACTGCCGACCAGCTTTATCGCGGTTATAATAGCGAAGTTCGTCGTCCGCGCGTAAAGCAGGCAGCGCAAGAAACTGCCGGTCAGGTTATTACATATGGAGGCGACATTGTCGTTACTCCGTATTTTGGACATTCTGACGGTCGGACACGTTCTTGGCAGGAAGTTTGGGGTGGAAGCGGATATCCGTGGCTTGTTTCTGTATCTGTTCCGTCAGATGCAGGGCAGACTCTTTGGGGACATGGGGTCGGAATGAGCGCTCTTGGCGCATACCACAATGCTGAAACCAACGGATGGGACCATGTGAAAATTTTAAAATATTATTATACAGGGATAGATGTTACTAAGGTGTATTAATTTTTTATGATAAGTTTTCCATTATCGGTATTATTAATTCCATATGCGGTTATTGTCGCGGTGATTTTATTTTTTGTTTTTATAAATATAAAGAATTTAGCGCGATACAGGGCAGAAGACGTTATTTCTTTTGGCGCGCTTTTGATTTTTTTAATTGGATTTGCAATTCTTGGATATTTTTCTTGTCAATATCTTTCATCGATTAACTGGACAGAACAAATTTCAATGACTTTGCCGAGCATAAAAGTAGGGCTTTAAATAATTTTTAATTTGGAAATTAAAAATTTATCATGGGTATCATTCATCTAAAAAAACTTATTAGCCAAAAAGGCTATGAAAAAATAAAAAAAGTTGTCCGCCGGGATAAGATTGTTTTAGTTATCCAGTTATTTTATTTTATGTTTTTATTTTTGGCTCCAGTCGTTTTATATTTTTTATTTAAAAATTATTTGCCGATAATTTGGGCACATAATATTTGGCATCCCGCGCTTTTACTCGGTATATCGATTTATTATTCTGCGGTTTGGGTATTTCTTTTTGCCGCATTTTTGGATTATTATTTGGATACATGGATAATTACAAATGACAGGCTTTTGAATATTGAACAGGAAGGCGTTTTTGCCCGCACGATTTCCGAGCTTGATCTATACCGTATTCAAGATGCCACTTCAGAAATAAAAGGAATTTTGCCTTCGCTTTTTGGTTATGGCAATGTATATATTCAGACAGCCGGAGAAAAAGCCCGTTTTATTTTAGAACAAGTTCCTAATCCGCACGAACTTCGGAAAAAAATAATGGATTTAGCGGAAGAGGATAGAAAATTTCATAAAAATCAATAAATAAAAAAATTAAATTATAAAAATATGGAAAAAGCATCATTAAAATCAAAAGAAGAGTTATCTAAAGAAAAGACGAAAATTTTACAGGAAGTTGTTGATAATGAAAAAAGAAAAAAGAACAAAGAACGTGTAAATATTTTACGCGTGGCTTTGGATGAAGAACCAGAAGAGAGGGTAATAGAGCTTGAGGCTGAAGAGCCAAAAAAAGGCGATGTTATGCCGGAAGAATTGAAAGAAAAATTGAAAACGTCGGAAGAGAATGCTATGGAAGCGGAAGCAGTTGCTGAAGAAAAGATTAATAAATATCAAAAAGAAGGTGAGAAGCGCGCAGTGAAATTGCAAAAAGCGGCTGAAAGCGCAAAAATGCTTGAACCAAAGCTCAAAAAAATGCGTGAAGAAATTTTATTTGGAAAAAAAGGGGAAGCCGGAACTGTTGCGGAAATCAAAAAAAATCTAGAGGCCTCTGAAGCCGAGTGGGACAGGATTGGAGAAGATTTGGATTGGCGAGCAAGAGAAGAAGAAGCTAGGCAGATTTTAGGTGAGGATGGAATAAGGGCAATAGAACGATTACAATCGGAAGAAGAAAAGAAAGAAACAGAAAAAAACGAAGCGGATTTTGAAAATATTCCTTATGTGAAAAGAAAAGCGACAAAAGAACGCTTGGCTGGAAAAATGAAAAAAGTCGGGGAAGATTATGAAAAAGAAGAAAGAGAAAAAAAAGAAGAAAAACAAAAAGAAGAGTTTGAAAAAATATTAGAAGGAAAAGTAAAAGAAGCGCAAGAACCGAAAGAAGAGGACTTGAGCGATTTATTTAAAAAGGATTCAGTAGAAGAGGGATTTGAATTGACAAAAAAGAAAACCTCTGAAGCTGAAGCAAAAAAAGAAAAGTTATCTTTGACCGAGCTTGATGATAGAGTGAATGAACTTTGGAAAGTAATGGACGCGATTTTGCAGGACGCGGCCGCTTATAAGCCGACAAAAACAGAAAGAAAGGCAATGGGAAGATGGGCAAAAAAAGGTGGCAGTGTAGAGGATTGGCCATTGGATGATGTTGTAACTGCAGAAAATTATAAAGAGCGATTGAAAAAATACGGTATTGCTGATTTTATTGACCCTTCTGCTATTGAACCGCATAATGATGCCTATGCGGTTGTTTCTAAACAATATAAAAAATATCGCGAGGAGTTAGAAAAAAGAGTGCGCCACGCAAAACTTCGCCAGTTGGAGCAATTGGAAGAAGGGGAGGAATCTTCTCGTCCTGTTATTGCGAAAAGTGAAACAGAGCGTAGAACCTCTCCTGTCATTGCGAGGAGTGAAGCAAGGCGTAACGACGAAGCAATCTCATCAAAAGAAGAACAAATTGACGTAACTGACGATACGATCGAAGAAGAAGTTTCGTTTGAAGAAGAAACAAAAAAAGAACAGCCCAACTCCGAGGTCTATAAAAACGAGGCCATGGCTATTGCTCAAAGGATTAGTTTGAGATGGGTACAGTTAAAGGAAAAAGTTGAGGATAACCCAAGTATATTAACCCTTAATGCAACATTCGAAAAAATCTATGAAATGACTCAACCCCCTGTAACTGGTATTCAGCGGTATTTTGAAAGTAACGTAAAATTCATAGAAGAACAAGCTGGCGATAATGAAGATGCTAAAAGCAGAATGATGCATCGCCTCAAAGAAGACATGGAAAGAATTGAAGAAAAGGTTAACAATATAATTGATGAGGAAAAATTTAAAGAATCGGAATTTGAAAAATCGGGAGAAGAAGAAACAATTAAAGAAAAAGAGCAAAAGACAATTAAAAAAGGACAAAAGAAATTGAATAAAGATTTGGAAAAAAAAGAAAACACCCAGACAGCAGTAATAAAAAAACCAAAAAAGAAAAAAGGAGTGTTTGGATGGTTTTCGTCTTTATTTAAGAAATGATAAAAATCTATGAAAAAATTTTCGCAGGAAAAAAATATTGAAAAAGGGCCAAGCAGTACAGAACTATGGGATGAAGTTTTAAGTTTGTTTGGGACGGATGAAGCTAAAGAAAAATTTATTGATTTATGTAGGCGTTATTATAGTTTTTTGGTAAAGGCCAAGGCGATGGCGGGTATGGGCGAGCAATCTGTGCAAGTTTCAGAGACAAGTCGAGCTAATATTCATAATAAAATTATGACAACGGTTTATAGCTTAATGACTCAGACCAAGCTTTCGCCGGAAAGAAAGAAAAAATTAAATACACTGTCTAATAGAAGAAAAGTAGCGGAAATGATAGACGATGTTTTTGGTCCGCAAAGTCCGGCGGAAAAAGAAAAAACGTCAAAAATGACGCAAATGGGAAGATTTAGAAAAGGTGATTTTGATTAATAAATATATAAATTTATATTAAACTAATCTTTAAGTGTTCGTAGGCGGCGTTGGTTGCCAGACGACCGCGGGGAGTACGGTTTAGGAGCCCTAATTGCAATAAAAACGGTTCGTGAACTTCTTCTATTGTCGCAAGCTCTTCACGAGTGGCGGCGGCTAGAGTTTTTAGTCCAACTGGTCCGCCATTAAATTTCAGGATAATAGTGCGCAATATTTCTCGGTCAGTATTA
>PFCS01000026.1:5580-10371 GCA_002772895.1 Parcubacteria group bacterium CG10_big_fil_rev_8_21_14_0_10_36_14
ATATTTCCATTGTTTTTTATCTCAGCAAAATCACGCACTCTTTTTAAGAGGCGGTTAGCAACGCGTGGGGTAAACCTGGCGCAAGAAGCGATTGTCTCTGAAGCGGTTTCATCTAGTTTAACACCTAGTTTTTCTGCATTTTTGAGAATGATTGTTTTTATGTCTTTGTTTTCGTAGTATTTTAGATGATGCGTTATGCCGAAACGATCACGGAGCGGAGCAGAAAGAAGCGAGAGACGAGTCGTCGCGCCAATAAGAGTAAAACGCGGGAGATCAAGACGCATGGTTTTTGCCGAAGGACCTTTGCCAATTACGATGTCTAGCGCATAATCTTCCATTGCCGGATAAAGAACCTCCTCCACGGCTTTATTCAGTCGATGTATTTCGTCTATAAAAAGAATATCGCCCGGTTCCATATTTGTGATGATTGCGGCCAAATCGCCAACGCGTTCCAATGTTGGCCCTGCGACTGTGCGGATATTCGCTTCTGTTTCGTTGGCAATAATGTGTGCTAACGAAGTTTTTCCCAAACCCGGATTTCCATAAAAAAGAATATGTTCCGGCACATCGCCTCTGCGTTTTGCCGCTTCTAAAAAAATTGATAGATGTTCTTTTATTTTATCTTGGCCGATAAAATCAGCCAGGCGTTTTGGGCGGAGTGATGTATCAAAATTAACCTCGCCGGATACCAGGTTTGGATTAACTATTTTTTCTTCTTGTGGCTCTTGCGTCGGTTGCTCGTTTGGTTCTATCATAATAATAGCGTTTAGTAATTTACTATCCCTATATTCAGTTTAGCGGTTTAGAAAGATAAAAGTCAAGCTTGACTTTTATAATTTTTTGGAGTAATATATAATCAAAATATGCCGCCGTGGTGAAATCGGTATACACGAGAGACTTAAAATCTCTTGGGAGAAATCCCGTGTCGGTTCGAGTCCGACCGGCGGCAAGAAAAAAATCTGAGATAAAACTCAGGTTTTTTCTTGCCGAAGGAAAGAGCTTGAACAAAGGGGTGGTAGGGGAAAGGGTTTTCCCCTACATTTCTGGAGGTGACAGGAAGGAGTGAAACGACTGACGATCAGAGGGGCGGAAGCCCCTATGAAGAGAGAATGAAATGAGCGACGTGAAATTCCGATCGGTGACAAATTTAGGACGAGTTTTTGACCCGTTTTAAATTTTAAAAAAATCCCCGTATTTGGGGATTATTCGGAAGGATTTTTGAAAAGGGCATCAACGATTAACTGTTTTACGAATTTCATATAGAGTTCTCTTCCAGCTGCAGTGCTGGGGATATAGAATTGGGGAGGCGGTTCAATAATCGCTGCACCAGCGCCGGTTCTTCCACCGCCAGTGCCTTCACCAAATCGTTTGGCGATAAATTGTTGCATTTCTATTTTATCGTCAACTGTCCTCACTTTTATATAAAGCTTATTCTTATCATCAAGTGCCCAGACAACCACAGTGCTGATGCCTTGAATACTGCAGAGCTCCTCCGCTAAAAGCGCAGCGTATACTTCGTCGTCAGCGTCAATGAATCCGATATTAGTAATGATAGTATCTTCTCTTGTTTCTGTATTCGTTGTCGCTTTATTTAGAAAGGTAAGATATTTTTTATCTTTTACAGAAGAAAATATTTCTCTGATTTTTGCATCATTAGCGAACTTCATTAAATATGTAAATGCCTCTCTATCCAAATCGGTAGCATATTTCGATACCAGCTTCATCATCCCCGTGTCTGTTAAAATACCAAGTACGGCAAGTGTCGCCAGATCATCATTTGTGGAAAAATCAAAACCCAAAGAAAGATATATTTGGATAATAAGTGTAATCGCCGCACCACAAACACTAAGTTGATACCACTCAGCTTCTGTCTCTTCCAGATTGTCAGCATTTAGATGGTGGTCAACAACAATAATTGGTCGTAATTCTAGATTTTGAAGACGAGGGTCTTTTATTGACGAAGAATCCAAAAGCACAACAGAAACTCTGTTCTGTTTATCAGGGGTAAACTTTTCCAATTTGATAAAATCCTCAGCTAATCCAAATTTATTCCAGACAATTTTATTTTGTGGAAGATGGAGCCCCCCAGCATAATAAATTCGTAGTTTTTTTTCAAAGTGTTTGCATATCTCTGCGAACACTTTGGCGCACGCAATTGAATCTGGATCAAGATGACTTAGAATGATAGCAATTTCTTCTGTTGCCTCGTTTATTACTTTTTTAAATTTTTCCAGTCTGTCTTGTAGCAAGGTTTCCATGTTTTTTGCCTTCTTTTTGTGAATGTACGTTTGTTATAGTGTAGTCCAAATAATGAAATTTGTCAATAAAAAAAGAGGTAGTATGGTAGCTTACCCCTGTGCTTGTTTCAGTTCATTTTCTCTTCAATTTTTTTAACATTTTTAGCAATTCGTCAGCTGATTTTGTATTTATGATATCTGATTTTTTTGCCCAGCCTCTACGCGCTTGTCCAATACCGAGGCGCATATACTCTAAATGTTTTTCGTTATGTGCATCAGTATCAATAGAGAGTTTTATCCCTGCTTTTACAGCTTTTTTGATATATTCATCTTTCAGATCCAATCGATTTGCATGAGCATCAATTTCCAATATCACGCCATATTTTTTAGCCGCTTTGATTATCTCATCTATATCTAATTCATATCCCGGACGACGGCCGATTACTCTTCCTGTAGGATGAAATAAAATATTAAGGTATGGGTTTTGCATGGCATGTATAATTCTCTTTGTCATTTCGGCATTGCTCATTTTAAAATTAGAGTGGACGGCTGCGCTTACAATATCCAATTTTTTTAATGCCTCATTTTTTATATCCAACGAGCCGTCTTTCATTATATTTACTTCTGCGCTTCTAAAAATATGTAACCCCTTTATTTTTTTATTAATTTTATCAATTTCTCTGCTATGTTTTGCGAGACCATTTTCATCAAGACCGTTGGCCACGGCCAATGTTTTTGTATGGTCTGTGATAGCGATGTATTTATATCCCATTTTTTTTGCTTCCTCTGCCATTTCTAAAATTGATTTTGAGCCATCGGACCATTTCGTATGCATTTGCAAATCACCCTTTATATCATTGTAGCCAACAAGCTTTGGCAAGTTATGTTTTTGTGCAGCTTCTATTTCTCCTTCATTTATGCGTATCTCTGGCGGAGGAGTATCCATTCCTAATTTTTTATATATTTCTTCCTCGGTTTTACAGGCAATAATTTTTTTGTTACGGAAGAGCCCATATTCATTTAATTTGTAGCCTTTTTTTATGGCGATTTTACGTACAGCAATATTATGTTGTTTATCGCCGGTAAAATATTGAAGAGTTGCGCCAAAAATACCCGAGGCTACAACACGCAAGTCGGCATCAATCCCGATTCTTAAACGAACAGATGAACGGGTGGCACCTTTTAATTTTATATGTTCCACTTCGGGTAATTTTGTAAAAGCACTAATGAGTTTTTTTGGAGTTTTTGAAGTCGCGACAATATCTATATCGCCAATCGTTTCCTGCATTCTGCGAATTGAGCCGGCGACGGCAATGCGTTCGGTAATGCCGGTTTTTTTCAATTGTTTTATTATGTTTTTTGCCAGAGGTAACGCTTCGGATAGAAGCATTCTTCCGTGATTTTTTTTTACAAATTCCATTCCGGATAAAATATTTTCTTCAGTTTTTTTACCAAAACCGGCGATTTTTTCTATTTTTCCTGATTTTGCCGCTCGTTCCAACTCTTTCAAATTTTTTATTTTCAGTTTTTTATAAAGTTCGGCAATGGTTTTTGGACCCAGTCCTTCAATACGGGTCATTCCTACGATATCAACAGGAAACCCCTTTTTTAATTTTTGATAGTATTTTAATTTTCCGGTTTTAAGGAGTTCTTCTATTTTTTCGGCAATACTAACTCCCACGCTCGGAATTGCATCAAGCCCTTTGCGTCCGTCTTTTTTATAAATGTCTTTCAAATTTTCATCTAATTCCTCAATAGACATTGCCGCTTTTTCGTAAGCGCGCGGTTTAAAAGGGACTTCTTTTATTTCTAAAAGTGTTGATAGTTCGTATAAAATTTTTGCGATATCCTGATTGGTCATATAATTATATTTTACCTTTTTTGAGAGTAAAAACAAAGAGCCCGAAATTGGGCTCTTTGTTTACCATTCTGTAGCGTATGTGAGATTGGATATTTTTGTTTTGGTGCACTTAAAATAATTCTTAATAAACTCTTCTACTTGTTTTGCGTCGAAATTTCTACAGCTATACAAATCAAGATGAAATTCTTTTCGCAATGGCCATGTATGAATTGCAGCATGGCTTGTGGAAAGTGTGTGATAGCCGACGATTTGCGTTGTCACACCACCCTCATCTTCAAAGGGCGCAACACCTAATTTTTTGAGGTCCAACGGTACGTCATGCACAGTTGGTTCGCCAAGGGGCCTCATTCCGACCTCTTTAATTAGTTTTTCCATAAAAGTCCTTACCAGAGTTGCATCACCCATTATTTCGGGATCTCCCAGCCCCAGGACTTTAAGGTGTTTAGTATCCATAGGCAGAAATTTTCTTTTTTTTGGGAAATCCGATATATATCGGTTTCTGTAAAAAAAAGAATAAAAAACCTTAATTATTAAAGTGCGGATTTTTCCGTTCGCTTGGCGGAAAAATATGAATTAAATATATCAGATATATATTTTTATGTAAAGGGGATGTTCCTCCAAGAAAAAAAATGACACAAGGTCGTCTCTTTTCTTGGAGCGGGTAGGGGGAATCTCACGTCGCTCCGCCGGTCG
>PFCS01000026.1:10439-17115 GCA_002772895.1 Parcubacteria group bacterium CG10_big_fil_rev_8_21_14_0_10_36_14
CCCTACCACCCCCTTGTTCAATTCCCCAAAGCATTCATTCCAAGAAAAAAAACGACACAAGGTCGTCTCTTTTCTTGGAGCGGGTAGGGGGAATTGAACCCCCATCTAGTCCTTGGCAAGGACTCATAAAAGCCATTATACGATACCCGCATTATTAAAATATATTAACATAATTATTAAGAAAGTGCAAGAGTGGAAGAGATATAAAATAAAAAACTTCGTTTATACGAAGTTAGAATTTTATTTTACCGGTTGCTTCAAAGTAGGCAACTACTTCATCTGTATCTTTTGGTTTTATTGAATAGAAATGTAAAAGGATATGTTTTGCAACAAAGATTGCGTCTTGTATTTGTTCTGGCGTTAGTTGTGCCAGCCCAGGATCTCCGCGAGCATTGCGGTACCTAGAAATTGTTTTAATAAGATCCTCTGGAGATCCTCCATACATTTTTCTAAAAAGGTGCTTCTTCTCGTCGCTCCACCCTCTGGGTGGTCCCGGTTTTTGTGGTCCGTTCATTTTTCCTCCTCTTTAAATAGATTGTACCAAATATACTCCCAATTACAAGAGTGCTGGCAAAATATTGCCAAAAAGGAGCAATATCTTTTGATGCGTCTGATTTTTCAATAACTCCTTGGCTTGTGAGAGATATATCATTTTCATCCCTTGGTAGAAGGCGATATTCATTATTATATTTACTTAAGACACCGGTTATTTTTATAGTGTCGCGTTCTTTATATTCAGAAAAATCAAGTTTAGTTTTATTATAAATTAGAAGCTCTGTCCCGTTTACGTCAATAAATATTTTTGAAGAGTTAGTATCTATTATTTCGCCTTCGGTTGATACAAGTTTTCCAACCATCTCGTCATCAATATTGAAGGCCGTAAGATTTGTAGGCTCTAAAATATTATTATGCGACAGAATTTTGATTGAGTTTTTATTTTTTAATTTTAAGCGCAACTCTCCGTAATATGTGCTGGACTCGCCCCAAGCAGTTATCTTGTCTCCTGTTTTTATTTCAGGCCAGTCAGCATAATACATATATAATTGTCGGCCATCTATATACATAATTTGCGTATTAAAAACATTCGGAGGAACTATAACCATACCTGTAACAGAATTTGAAACAAAAATTGTTTTAGATCGTTCTTGTTGTGTTGTTTTTTTGATTACGTTTTGTGAAAGTGGCGTTGGTTCGCTTGTCCATTGCCAGCCGTCATCCAAAAGAGCATAAGATAATCCTTCGCTTGCATCGTCATATTCAATATTCATAATTTCATTTTTATCGGCATCTAAAAGTCGAACACTGTCATTTGTATTATTTAGGGCAAGATTGGTTTTTTCACGCAGAAAGATGAGGTATCCATCAGTTTTTATTAGAGTATCATTTGGGATTTTGTATGGATTGCTTCCGCCTTCCATATCATCCAGATATAAACTCCCGAGATTTATATCATCCAGAGAGCTATTAAAAAATTCTACCCACTCTCCGGTTGCATCACTTCCTTCTGGGTTTGGTAAAATTTCGCTAATTATAATATATTTTTTAATTTCGTTTATCGTTGAAGTAGAAAAAGTATATTCTATTTTTTCTTGGTTCTCATCTGTAGACTCAGTAAGGGATGATTTTATAGAATTTTCATAATTTTTTGTAGGCACACTAGAAATAATATATGTAGCGTCTAATTGTCGCGCTATACTTTCTCCTTTTTGCGGGGCAGTTATTTCGCTTCCATTCCAATCACCATAAATCAGCTGATCAATTGAAAAATTATTTCCGTCTGATAAATAAATTGCGTCACCAGAATTATTTAGACGATTATTTATTTCTATAGTTATAAAAGAATTTGGATAAATTGCGCCTAGAAGAGTATAAATTTTATTTGAACCATCGCATACCTCCCATCCCTCAATGCTTATGATGCGTGACGTTGTATTATAAAATTCTATCCACTCTTTTCCTTCGTTTGGATTTGGTAAAACTTCGTTAATAACTACATCTTCAAAAGAAGCAGAAGCCATTGTTTCTGGAGTGGGTGAATTATTTAGAGAACTGTCGTCTTGTTCTGTCTTTGCAGTGGAAATAAAATCTACCTTATTGTTATTGGTATCTTCGTTATTTTGGCGTTTAATACTAGCTCTTTTTGTAGGGTTTTCTGCTGGTGCATCTTCGAAATCAGACGTTTCACCAAATCCGACTTTATCAATTAACGTGTCTTCATTATTATATAGAAGGATAGTGTTGTTGTCGGCTATTGAATATGATGTTCCACTCCATGTTGTGTCAGCGGTTTCAGTACCAATATAATCGGTTTTATGAGTTATTAAAAATCCGGAATTTGCCGGGATAACAGTTTCGTCTTCAAATGAGGAAACAAGATTGGATTCGCTTCCGGAAGATGTTTTCTTTTTAAGGTGCCAGCCGGAGATATCAATTGCCGAACTCGTTGGATTGTAAAGACGAACGAATTCGTCTTTCGACGTTTCACCATAAGTTTGAATTTCAGAGATTACAATATGGCCTGAATCAGCCAGCGCTTTAAATGGAATTAATAAAAATAAAATAATTAAAAAACGCATACTTTTATAGTTTAATATAAAATAAAAAACACCTCAAATATGAGATGTTTTCATGGTGCCCGAGGTGGGACCCCTCCTCACCCGTTGCTACCATCCGTCGGTTGACGGACATGGTTCGCTTCCTCCTTCCCCCTACGCACTCTATATTTTCAGAGGTATATTTAAGTTCTAAATATTCTAATGCACCAGTTAGGCTCAAATATGAAGAAAAAGATACCGATTCTAATTCATTAGATGCGGCATGGGAAACGATTTTAAAAACACTGAAATATTAATTTTTATGTAATGGTTTATATGCAATGGTGTGCTTTGCATACACCACCCTTGTATAAAAAAATACGTTAATTAACGTATTTTTTTTAATTAGCCAACATAGGGCTGTTTCTGACGGAGATGGGTCTCTCGAAACAGGCACTAGGTTGGCTCGGAGCCAGAGTCTCCAAAAATAAAAGCAGTTTTATTTTTTGTAGTACCCTTCGAGTCCGATTATTTTTTTATATTTTTTATATAAAAAAACATCTCAAATATGAGATGTTTTTATGGTGCCCGAGGTGGGACTCGAACCCACACGGATTGCTCCACCTGCTCCTAAGGCAGGCGTGTATGCCAATTTCACCACTCGGGCAATAGCTATAATATAGCATAAAAATTGCTTTTTGTCAATTATTATGATAATTTTAAATAATGAGATTGTTGTCAAATACCATTTCTACTCCAAAACCATAAGGGAGACGCAAAATGATGAAGCGGGAGTTTGAAAAATATTTTGGAGATAAGCCGATTATTTTGCGCAATGATCACTTTGTTTTTCGGTCAGGAAGGCATGGGGACGTTTATGTAAATAAAGATGAATTTTATTTATATAGAGATGCTTTGCGTAAATTTTGCGATTCGTTTATTTGGGCATGGGGGTCATATTTTTGCAATATGGAAGCAATCGTTTCTCCGGCAGTGGCAGGTGTAAGATTCGGAGATATGGTTGCGGACATTTTCAGTTCTTGGCAAAGGCGTTCTGTTATGTCAATTTGCGTTGATAAGGATGAAAAACATAAACTGGTATTAAAAAGAGGACTAGAAAAAAGAGTTAAAGGAAGAAAGGTGATTATTGCGGATGATGTTTTGCATAGTGGGGCGACTTTAAAAGAGTTGGTGAAAATTGTAAGGCAAGCCGGTGGCGAAATACTCGCGGCGATAGTTCTTTTTAATAGAGAAGAAATAACAGCGGATGATTTAAATATTCCAAAATTAGTTTCCGCAATTGAATTAAAATTTGATTCTTGGGAAGCGAAAGATTGCCCGCTTTGTAAACGTGGTGTGCCGATAAATCAAGAGTTTGGACGGGGGAGAGAAGCGGTAATAAAACAGATTTTTCAGGTTATGGAAGAAAAATCAAAAGGAACGGGTCTTGAACTTATATTTAATCCGCAAGACGACAAAGACGCATAACGCGTCTTTTTAAAATTTATTGAAATGAGCAAGGCCTCGCCTTGCTCATTTGTCGCGAAGCGATATATTAGATATACTCAATATTAGATGTTAAAGATTAAATATTTTTATTATGATTCGTCTTTCTCCTACATCAGGTCTCAATCTTTTTAATGATTGTCCAAAATGTTTTTGGTTGCATCACAGACAAAATTTAAAGCGTCCTTCAGGACCGTTCCCATCACTCCCTAATGGAATGGACAACGTTATAAAAAAATATTTTGATGAATTTCGTGGGAAAAAAGGTGGCATCCCGCCAGAAATAAAAGGAGAGGTGGAAGGTAAACTGATGCCTGATTTAGTCTTGATGAATAAGTGGCGTGATTGGCGGACAGGACTGGAATATAAAGATAAAGAAACGGGTGCCGTTTTGTTTGGCGCGCTAGATGATTGCCTGGTAGATGGTGATGAATACGTAGTTTTGGATTATAAAACAAGAGGGTTTTCGCCGGGTGCCTTGGAAGATAGCCAGAGATATTATGGAACGCAAATGGATGCATATGCCCTGATGCTTTGGGCAAACGGCTATAAGGCAGCGCGTCATGCATATTTGGTATATTTTTTTCCGAAAAATGTTAAAAAAGGTGGAGTAGTAAATTTTAATATAGAAGTTAAAAAAATAGAAGTTAGCCCAAAGCGTGTTCAACGTCTTTTTGTAGAGGCGGTGAAATGTTTGGAAGGACCTCAGCCCGCGCATCATACCGGATGTCCGTTTTGTAATTGGCAAAAAATGGTTGCAGAGTTTGATTAATAATATAAAACATATATCAAGAATTAAAAAACCCCGATTTTATGTCGGGGTTTTGTTTTTGTTATTCGCTTTCTTTAATCATTGATTCGATTTTTTCTTTTCCGATCTGTCTCAATTTATTGATATCAAGAAAGATCTCAGAAAAGTCGCCAGGAGAAGGCATAATGAAAAGAACGGCGCCGGTAGTTCTTGGCTCTGAAGATGCATATACTATTTCAGTTGCCGTTACTTTTTGCATAGTCGGCACCCGCAGTGCCATGCGCCAATTGTTATCCGAAGTTCTGGATGCCTGTGAGTAGGAGTCGTGCGTATGTCCTGCTAACGCCAAGTCAGCATTGGCATTTTTACCAGCCCCGACTATACCGGTTTTTCCAGAACCCTTGGGGTCATGAATCATAAACAAGTTAATTGGGCCAAAAAGAGGCTCATTGTCTTTACTTAATCCATAACGTTCTATGGAGAGACAGTTTGCCGTTTCATATCCGCCGATTGCGACTCGTACATTCGGGTCAGTATTATTGACAGAGCTTCCTGATACGCCGACTTCAAAATATCCAATACCTTTTGCTTTCAATCTTTGTTTGAAATAGGCCAGTTCTTTAATGCCGTGTCGATCCAGATTATTGCCTATGTGGTTTCCAGTAAGCGCCGCGAGAAGATATTTCAATTCGCTGGATTGAAGCGCTGGCTCCAGATACTCCAAAAGGTAATCTGCAATGCCGGAAAGGACATCGTCCATATTCTCAGCGTTTCCGCTTATGGTAAGCATTACCAAATTAAGCACCTGTTGATATTCATCAATATTTTCTTGACTCATAAGTCTAATAATTTCTTTTAAACTTTGTTTAGCGCTAAGTTTATGATCAGGTCTGTGTCGCCAGCTATCACTGTTAGCCTCGCCAATATCACCGGTATTGAGGTAACCGCTTACAGAAGCCATTTTACCTCTAAAGGTAAAATGATCTTTAAGAAGTTTTTCAAAAAGAGCCAAGAGTCCGATTCGCGCAAGCGGATCTTCAGCAGAATGAAACATATGTTCATCAGAAGAAGCCATAATGGCATGATATTTTTCCGGTTGTTTTAGAACTGAGCCATCCAAAAATTTTTGGTAAGCAATACTTTGCTTACCAATTCCGAGCTCATTTTTAGACATTACGACAATACCCGCCACACCACCGTTTCTGTATCGGTCAACAGCAGGATTATTACGCGTGCTAATTGCTTTTCCAGAAGGTCCCATTCGGTCGGGCCGTTTGGTATTTAGGAATTCCGCAACTTTAACCTGGTCTTCAAACGTTGGTGCGACAATAAAATGTAGATATTCTTCTGTGGTTGACGAATCAAGTCGTGATATATCATTAAAGTTAAGTGAATCGGTTTGATAATGGCTTCTTTGGACATGTGTCCAGCCGGTGCCATGATGACCTTGCAAGATGATATCAGTTTTGTGTCCGCCAGTGATTCGCATAACTTTTTTTTGATATTCAGGAATTGTGCCAACCAGTCCAGCCAGGAGATTCTTATCATTAGCTTTGATAACGCCCCAGGTAAAGTGTCTGCTGTGGGAGTAGTCAATAATCATGTCATTTATCATTATGATTGTAGGGCCTGGTACGAGCTTAACTTTGGTGCGCTTGCAGACGCGTTCAAGATTTTCATAAATCTTTTTAGTCAATTTTCTTGTTAACGCCTGATGCATTGGACGAATCTTGCTGTCCCTAAAGAGCTGGAGTTTTGCATTAGCTGTTTCAATTACCACACGTTGCGTAGTAATGTCGTCTTCAGCCGCTTTTAGCTTGTCCAACTGTTGAGTCATACTATTTGCAATTTTACTCATTACTTTTGCATTTTCTTTGTTAGCGCT